>JBKBIJ010000056.1:0-11130 GCA_046299455.1 Brevinematia bacterium
TAGGAAAAAGATAAAGACGGTTGCTATTTGGATATCTGTTAGTTTGGGCTTTTTGCCTGCTTTGGGTTTTGGCACTTCTAAGAAGGGCATTGCATTTTCAAGGTCTTGGAGTATTTGTTTGTAGATGGACATGTAGTGTGGTAAAATATCCATGTTAAAACCTCCTAAAAATTTTGTAGGACTAATATTATAGCACTACTGCCTCTTTTTACTGATGGGCTTATCTCTGAACTTTCTTGAATTTCTCACCCTGCGTACATCTAAAATAATTAAAACAATTTCTTTATAGTATTTTCGTTTCATCCCTTCTAAGCGATGATAGTTTTTCTTTGAGTAATAAGCTTATGCATCCTATTTATATAGGCCTTTCAATACATATAAAAGTATTTTTCAAAGCATTTAACTATGAGTGTGGTTTCTATTGCTATGTTGATATATTTACCTACTCTCAACCTCTTTTTGACCTACCAAAGAACTATACGGAATAAAGATAATGTTTGTTTACCAAAATTCTTAAGAATGTAGTTTTTCTGAAGTAATGCTCTCAGAAGCTTCTATAAATTTTGAAACAATACCACTTTTTAAAAGCGAAAGATATTTGAAAAAACAAATAAAGGAGGGTTTAGATATATCTGAACCCTTTCAAGTAAGGAGAGTGACATTTTTCTTAATCGTTTCCTCTTTCTAAGAGGAAAGAAATATTAACCAGGTTAATATCAAAAGTATCATCCAATTCTTAGATGTGTTTTGTATACCTTTAGGTAGGAAAGTAACATTTTGAAACACTCTTCAAAGAATTCCTATATAGATATACCAAGATTTATATAAGACTTATGAACACGTCATTTCTGAGAAAACCATCTTTCGTTAGAAGTTATGGAACGTAAATACGAGAAAAAACTTATCATAATGGTTTGTAAAATGATAGGCGAAAGAGAGAGAACTAGAAAATTTTGATTTCTAGTTATAATGTTAGGTTTAAATAAAGTATTTTTATGACTTTTTATTTTCAAGTAAAGTTCATTCATAATCTAACTTATGGAAAGGATAGTTTTAGCAGTACCCAAAGGAAGATTGTTTGAGGATACAGTAGATCTTCTACAAAAATCAGGTTTACTAAAAGAAAAGATATTAGAAAACTCTAGAAAACTCCTCATATCAGATACTAATTTTGGTATAGACTTTTTGCTTTTAAGAGCCAAAGACGTCATAACATACGTTTTGGAAGGTATAGCTGACGTTGGAGTTGTTGGTTATGATCTACTCGTTGAGTATAACCCGGACGTTTTCTCTATACTTGACCTAAAATTTGGGTACTGCAAAGTCGTTGTAGCAGGTAAAGAAGGCACCACTCTAAGTTCAATATCAACAGTAATTAAAGTAGCAACAAAATTTCCAAATATAACAAAATCATATTTTAGATCTAAAGAAATAGAAGCAAAAATAATAGAATTATATGGATCTATCGAACTAGGGCCGATAACTGGCCTTAGCGACGTTATAGTAGATATAACCTCAACAGGCTCAACACTAAAGGAAAATAATCTAGTAGTCATCGACGAAATATTAGAATCAACATCAAGGCTAATAATAAATAAAAAATCCTTTTACTTTAAAAGAAAAAAAATACAGAAAGTCATAGAAAGTTTAAAAGAAGTATTAAAAGAGTAGAAAATCATCCGAGATTTTAGCTATGAAAAAGTTTAACTTCAGGTTACAAAAATTACTTGAAATAAAGCAAAAGCTTAGAGATCTACAAAAAATTGATCTAGCAAAAAAAGCTAGCGAATATAACTTGGAGATTTCCAAAATAAACAAACTTAAAGAAGAAAAGAAAAAAGCAATAATAGAAATAAAACAAATACGTGAAATTGAAAACAGAAAGTTGTATGAAGAATACATAATATCGAATGAAAAAATGCAAAAATATAAAATGATGGACGCCAAAGAGAAAGAAAAACCTTTCAAAGAGTCACTAAACAAATACTTTGAGAAAGATAGAGAAGCAAAAGTTCTAGAAAAATTATTCGATAAATACACCGAAGAGTTCAGAAAATCTTCCATCAAAGAAGAAGAAAAAGAAATAGATGAAATCTTTTCATCAAAAATTAATAGGGGAATAACCAATGAATAGCAAAATTGTTCTAACTACTATTTGCATTTTAATGATTTTTAGCTTTAGAGGTTTTTCACAAAACAAAGAAAATCCTTTTTCAGAGGATGTATATAAAGTATCTCACGTTCTACACAAAATATTAACAAATTATCTAAACATGGAATTTGACAAAATAATCCCCCTCTCAGAAGGGAAAGCTAAAAAGGATATGGAAAAAATGATCTTCTACATACAAACACCAAGCAAATACTCTCAGATAAAAAATGAAATATCTTTACTTTCAAACCCGAAGATAAAAGACATAAGGATCTTTGAAGAAGAAAACCTAGGGATAGCATTGGTGGAATGGGAATACAAAAGATCTGTACCAAACGGTACAAACTTTGGTGTAGTTAGTGTAAAAAGGGAGGTTAACTATATGTTCAAAAAGTTTGGCAAAGAGTGGAAACTAATATCTTACAGGTAGTTACCAGAATTTCTTCTTCTCCATCATCTCCTTCTTCTTTTCCCTTATTTCTTGTGACTCTTCGTAAGGTACAGCAATTATAGATCTATTCTCTAATTTAAACGTAACAAACTTGTACTGTTCTCTACATGTATATAGAGCATCTTTTATCTTTATTTTAACATTTGGATAACATATATCTCTAACATTAACTTTAGCTTCTACCACTGCACTTTCTAACTGTAGATGTATTTCTTTAAGTTCTTTCTCTATTGCCTCGAGTTCTTGGCTATACTCTTTAAGAATTGAAGCTATAGTATTATACCTTTCTTCTTTGTCTGGAGGTACTTTACCAAAGTTCTGAATCATCTGCTGAAATGTATTAAACTCTTTTTTAATCTCAGAGATTTTATTAGATAACTCATCTCGTCTTTTCAATAAAGAAAGATGTCTCTCCTGCAAATCTGGATCAGACCCAACCTCTACTACTGTTTCCACCCAGGACTCAGCTCCTAGTTGTTTTGCCGACACCTCATAAAACGCCTTTACAGTCCCACCAACTATACTAGCTTTTTTACCTAAACAAATTACCCTAGATTTAGAAGATATATTACTATGCATTATGTATTCCAGAGCTATTACATTACCACCTGCTCTAATATTAGCTCTTTCTATAAACTTTGCAATCACATCTCCACCTGCTACCACCTTACCCAACTCTTTACCTTGCACACCTGTTCTTACGATTATATTGCCATCCGCTATAATCTCTGCCTTTTCAACAGTTCCCCACACATCAACATTTCCTCCTGCTTTAACCTTAAACGTATCTTTAACACTACCCTTTATTACAACATTACCCACAAAATCTATATCTCCTGTCTCGGTTGAGACATCAGATGTAATCTCTAAAACTGGTTCTATATGTATCTTATCTTGCTTGACAACGACTTGACCATTCTCTTTAGCGATAAGTTCTAATCCATCAGGTGATACGTCTACATTCTTCCCAGCAATAGAACGCAAATTTATATCCTTCCCATCAGTTGTAGGTACTATCCTACCTCTAACCGTTCTACCGGGTTTTCCTTGAGTTGGTAATTCTTTTGATGCCAATATCTGCCCTTTAACAACATTTTCTATAGTTGTAATCTTATGGAAATCAACATTGTCTCTCTGAGATATCATGCTAAATAAAGATTTATTGTCTATATTCACGTAGTAATTTATCTTTGCATCTTTACCAGGCTCCGGAGGAGTCCATACCGCTACTTCAACCGGAACCCCAAATATCCCTTCGTATATAGCTTTCTCTATGCTTTCATCACTTATCCCATAAACAACACCATTACTTTTTAACAATTCCTTTATTTCAGACACAGATGGTACTTTACCCCTTTGTGATGGTTTAGATAGCGTTAAAAATACTCTACTTTCATCTGGCAAAACTTCTATATGAGGTTTACTATCCTCCTCAAAAGGAGTATTTTGAGGAGGAGCTATCAACACGGAAGTAGAAGAAGGAAACTGTACCTCCTTCCTTATCTTAGAATCATCAAAACCTGATATCTCTCTAAGTTTGAGTTCGTTAATTATATCATCATGTGTAACATACCTACCCTTACCTTGAGGAGGTAAAACTTTTAGGAATACTCCTTCATTAGTATTAGCTACAAAAAACTTACCATCAATAGATAATACCTCTTCTTTAACACTATCAGAAGTAGTCTTAAACGAAAAAGCACCTATCTTCCTAACAACAACCCTATAAGGTTTTCTACCAATACCCAAAAAACCACTACTACCTGTTTCTAATATTTCATAATCTAAGTTAAAAACTTCTGTATTAAGCTCCTTAGAAGCTATCTCTAAGGCTTCTCTTATAGAAAAAGCAACCACTTCAATTTCATTACTACTTTCATCCTCTATTTCATCAAGAAGCGAAATTATTTTACTAATATCCATATACTAAGTATAACTACTTCTGACAAAGTTTTCAATCTTTCATATAAAATACTTCCAAAAGACCTCGATTAATTTAAAAATAAACAATATTCATAAACCTGATTCATAAACCTGAGTTATCTAAGTCTTTCCAGATATTTCTCTTGCCTTTAACCTATATTGCCTTAACCTATACATTATCCCTCTTATCAATAACTATATAATATTTCCTATAACTATTCATACCTCTAGATAAACTCAAATTTTCACACCTTTCAAATGACTTCGGTACAAAAAATAGGATATAAACTTAGAAAATTTGTTAAAAATGTAATAAATCATTCAAAACTCAATAAAAATTCCAAAGGAGGTCATATGAAAAAAATCTTTACAATTCTAGCAGCTACGTTATTCGTAAGTACAAGTTATGCTTGCTTTGACACCTATTTATTTCTAAACAAAAAATCAATGGTTTATCCAACTGGTATGTTTGCGTTTGATACATTAATAGAATACTCTGGTAATAAAATAGTTTCACCAGAAGAGGATACATTGTTTATGAACGTAAATTTATTCTATGGTGTTTCTAAAGAATTTTCAGTACAAATAGGTATTTCTACATCCGAAGCTACTAGATATGACGTTTTAAACATTGAATCCTTCGGCATAAGAGCTGTGTACAACGTAATTTCCCACGAAAACAAAAATCTATTACCTAACACATTCACCTTCGATATAATACTTGAGCATCACCAAGGTATCTTTGGGAAAAACATATCTTTCGATTTTTCATTTCCAGGTATAGCTTACATCGATAGGTTTGCAATTGTTGTACATCCTGTCTTTTCTCTAGCAGATATTGAAAAAACAGTAGTTGAATATAGTCTTGGCGGACATTTAGGTATATTCTATCTTCTAGACAATACTCTATTAGGAATAGGTGCTGAATACAATAGTGCTCAGAATGGATCAACTTTTGGATCGAGAATCATTGAGGGTGAATCTGGCATTAGCTTATTCTTCGGTGCCAAATTAGGTAACAACATCTATATACAAAATGAGTTCGCAAAAGGTATAGCTAACTCGAGAGATTTTGGTTTCGCATTTACCATGAAAATTATCCCTTAAATACGTAAAACTAGCTTTTCGATTCATCTATAAGTTTACTGAGATAGTTAAATCCATATAACCTAAATAAAAGAAAAAGTAGAAAACATAGAACATATTTCATTCCACCCATATGACCACCAAGTAACCTCGAAATTTTGCTATATCCAGTAGCTTGATAAAAGTTAAATAATCTTAGATGAGAAATTGCTAAAACAAAAACAACTTTTTCTCTTAATAAGTACGCAAAATAAATATCACATGAGTAAGAAGATTGGTAACGAAAGTTGATTATTAGCTAATAATTTTGGATAACCACTTAAAGAATCCTAAAGTTCCAATAAATACCATTCTCAAAAATTATTAAACAAAGAAAAAATAAATGTACCAAATCTATAGAAAATTCCTAATTGAGTAAATTCAAAAAACAAGAGCTTATAAAAATATTATTATTTCCCTACTTTGAGAACATTCGAAAATATTACTAAGAAATTCGATAAGCCTTAAAAATACTCATCGCTCAAATAAAATACCATAATATGGGCATCTAACTGGATAAGTAGAAACATCTTAAAGGTGCTAATTTCTTCTTTTTAAAGGTGTAAAAAAATTTTGCTAAGAAACTCGATAACCTTCTAAAAAATACCTATAACTCCAAGAAAAACATTATTCCTAAGAAGTTATAAAAAATACCATAACCACAATTGTCCAAATAACTTGTAAAGAGAAACTAAGGATGTTTCAAAAATATCACCTTACTATTAATGATGTTCAAAAATGTATCTAGAAAATCGTATAATTCCTCAAAAAGGGGAGCATCACTTGAAGAAATTACCTTTCATTGTGAAGTTATGTAACAAACAGAAAGAGAAGATGGTCAATAAAGAAGTAGCCTTCTGAATTTATAGAAAACTTCTAAGAGAATTTAAGGAACTACCACTTTTAAGAAGTTATATAAAAAAAGAAGAAGGTAGAAGAAAGAAACTTAAGAAAAATGTTATCTTAATATTTAAAGGTATCCCAAAATATATCTAAGAAATTCAATAGCTCCTTAGAAACGTCTCTCTTTAAGAAAATAACACAAGGCTGTATCAAAAATATTACTTTCTTAGCTAAAATACAAAACACATCTAAGAAATTGAATAAACCCTTAAAAAGATTCTATTGCTCCAATAAACTACCTTTCTTTAGAAGTTATAGAACAAAAATACAATAATGTTACTTCAATACTTAAATAATGTTCAGAAATACCTAGAAAATAGATCAAAGAAATCGAACTTTTGAAATAGCAGATGTGACTAGTTAATATCCTTATTATTTAGGAGATAAGAACTCTTCAAAAACGCCACTTTCAAATTTGAAGATACAAAAAATACATTAAGAATAAGAATTAGATAAATCCTCAAGAAAATCCTCTATCTCAAAGAAACTATCCTTCTAAAAGGTCACAGTACAAAATACAATAATGATAACATCTGTTTTGGATAAATGGAAGCGTTTTAAGAGGTTTACTTTCCTATCCAAAGGTATTAAAAACATTGTCAAAGAAATCCAATAAACCATTAAAATAGGTTTTAGGAAAGACTGACAAAATAAAGAGGCTTAGGTGAATTAGATTTTTTACAAAGACTACAATAAATTTGATAAGAAACCTAAAATGTATTCATAATACTTTATCTAGGCTAGGGGATAAAACATGAAAAAGATAACAATATTGTTATCACTAATTTTACTACTAGCGCCATTTGGGCTAGGTTTCAAAGAAGCGATATTAAACAAAGGTCTTGAGATAGGAATGGGATATGTATACAATGGTTTTGGGTTTGAAATAGGGTTTGAGCAAAAAATGTCAGACAAAATAGATCTCTATCCATGGTTAGTATTAGGCGGAATAGGTAACGAAATAGGATTTGGAATACAAGTTGATCTACCTATAAATGTGTTCAAACAAAGCTTATTTTCAATAGCAGTAGGACCATTCGTAGGTATGAATCTCATAACACCAAGAAATAACTCTGCAAAATTTAACTTTGACATGGGTGGATATGGTCTATTTTCCTTCGATTTTAGGAAAGAAAGTGTACCGATATCATTTTCTATAGGCTTTGGACCAGACATATCCTTCTCAGCTTACCCTTCTTTTAGAGTATTTTATACAGTAAATATCTCAATATATTTAGATGGGGTTATAATACAAGTTGGCGGCAATAGTAAATTTGCAGGATTAGCTTTAAAAATACCTTCTATCTCATATTAAGATAAATTTTACTATCTAAATTAACACTTCCCTTATGAGCTCTATTGATATCAGCTTCCTCGGCGCGATTGTTTTTTCTACCTTTCTTGAAAACCAATCTAAAAAATCTAGTTTAGTCTTAGTATCGACTTGAGTATATTCTCTATTTTTCAATATTGAAATCACGAAAAGTTTTGTACTGTAATTCAAATCTTTTTCATTTTTTACATAAGGAAGGATACCCTGGACTCTTAGAAAGTTCACTAAAAACTTAGATAGTACGTAAAAGGTTTCATCATCATTCTTTGAAGTAACTAAATCCTCAAAGAACTTTATAGCTAAGTTATTAAGTTCCGCATCAAAAACCTCAAGAGGTACGAATAAATTAATAACCTCTACTGCAAAATTAATGCTAAAGACCTTTAAAGGTTCTTCCTTAACTAAATCAAAAAAGTTAGCCAAAACTTCTGTCTCTTCAAGAGAAGGAATCTTATTTATCTCCTGAGGGAACCTAACCCAGCACCTTACAACATTAGACATATTAATTTTGTTAGAAAACCTACTCTTCAATCTATTACTACCGTAAGCAATAACGTTAAACTTACCAAGTTCAGGTGAAAATAAAACAACCAATTTATCAGCTTCACCAACTTCTTTAGCTCCCAAAACAATCCCTGTTACTCTTCTAAACTTTTTATTCCTAACCATCAAAACATTAATATTCTTTACTCAAAAACACTTCTCTATCAAACAGAATAAGAATTATTATAAATACTATGACAGCAATAATGCCAGAGACACCTGTCAAATTGTAAAGAATATCATTTTTTACAGAATTTGCATAGATATACAATCCTCCAATACCGTTCAAAGTACCATGCATCATCGACGAAAGTATAACTGATCCGCTTTTTTGCCTAAAGTAATTCATAACAAACGAAAGAACTACACAAAACAATATCATCAAAAATATTCCTTCAAATGGATGTTGAGGGAAATTATGACCCATCGCTATTATAGGTAAATGCCATAAACCCCATACAAAACCTATTATAAAAGAAGAAGTAATAAAACCAAACTTTTTTAGTTCCTCAAACAAAAAACCTCTCCAACCAAATTCTTCACCAAAAGCTGCAACAGCATTGATACTGATACCTGCAATAACACCTGAAAGAATTACAATAACATAGTAAATAAAAACACTGTAGTTTAAGGATTTACCAATTAAATCAAGTTGATCTAATGCTATCTTTTGAAGTTGATCGTTCTCATAAAACCTTACAAGAGTATCTTTCAATTGGTCCCAGCTAGTATTAATTCCAGCACCTAAAACATACGATACCAATACTGTCAATATTTCAATAACTAAGATTGAAAGTATACCATACACCCACCATATGTTAAACTTTAATTTTATCAAATCAAGAATTTTTTCCTTAAACACTTTTTTAGTAACGACAACACCAATCGTTGGACCAAACATGTATAAAACTAAAATCAACGTTGAGAACTCCCTAAAGAATTCTTTTGTAAAGTAGAAAACAAAACTCAGAGCCCAACTAAAAGAAAATGAAACCAATATGAAAACAACTAGTTTTTTTCTCAAAGATGTATTATTCATACTTTGCCTCCTAAAAAACGCTTAAGAAATATAAAAAAATACTTTTAACCAAAATCAACTTAACTTCAAATCATCCTTCCACCCATAAACATAAATCAATAACCAAAAAAACGACTTCTCTTATTATCGAGTCTTTTAAGGCCATAGCTGATTGCTAAATCCAAAGCTTTTTCCCATTCTTTTCTGGTAATCATTCTATCGAGAGGAGGATATTTCCAAGCATCTCCACATGGCCTGTATTGATCCATTAAGTTAAAATAGGTATTAGGAGAAATTTCTTGGACTACAAACTTAATTACTTCTTCAGTTTGTGAATAATTCTGAGGGAGAATTAAATGTCTTACAATTAAACCTTTTTTAGCAATACCTCCTTCTATAACAAGATCACCAACTTGCCTATACATTTCCTTCAATGCTTGTTTCACGACTTCAGTATAATTTCTAACTTTAGAAAGCTTTAAAGCTATTTTGTCGTCCATATACTTTATATCCGGCATGTATATATCTACAATACCCTCTAGACATTTTAAGATTTCTACAGACTCATAACCACCACAATTGTAAACAATAGGTAACCTTAACCCCTTCCCTGCAGAAATTTTTATAGCCTCGACTATAAAAGGTATCTGATGAGTAGGGGTTACTAAGTTTATGTTATGGCACCCTAAAGACTGTAAAGTGAGCATGATTTCAGATAGACTTTCAACAGAAATTTCTTTTCCCTCACCGAGGTGACTTACTTCCCAATTCTGACAGTAAACACAAGCCATATTACAGTAAGTAAAAAAAATTGTACCAGAACCAAAAACACCAACAAGAGGTTTCTCTTCGCCAAAATGAGGAAAATAACTTGCAACCATTGGTCTATTTGAAATCTTACAAAAACCTATTTCGCCAGCAGACCTATTTACTCTACATTCACGTGGACATAATCTACAAGGACTCATAAGAGTATAAAGAACCCTTACACGTTCATCCAACTCACCACTTTCTAAAAGATTCAAATAAGAAGGATACCTCATTTACAATCTTATTATACCAAAATCAAAAATTAATGACAATTTAGTAACAAAAGTACATCAAAATTTTAACTCCTAAAGCTTGCCTTTGCTTAACTTATCTCTTTATCTACTTAATATATGGGAATTAGAAGGTACTGAGTAAACCTCAGCACCCTAAACTCTCACTACATATTCGTCAATACATTATTTGTCGAACCTGGTGTAGCACCTGTAATACTAGGATTGTTTACTTGATTAATACTTAGAAGATCACCATTAGCATAATCTCTATACAAAACCAAAAGCGTATTACTTACAAATTTATTAGCCATCAGAACATGACCAGTTATATTCGCTGAACCATCCTCATAAATACCAGTACTACTACCATCACCACCTATGTAGTTATTACTTATTATAAGTCCCGTAAGAAAACCCGTGCTGTTCAAATGAATAACAGAATTAACTGAACTTGTTGACCAATTATTCGTTATGTACGAATTTAATATCGATAGGTTTTGAGAATTATCAACATAAATCCCTCCTCCTTTTTGGCTAGCACTATTATTATACACACTACCACTTATCGTGTTATTAATTCCTCCAGAAACATAAATCCCTCCTCCATTATAAGCAATATTATTATAAACACTCCCACTT
>JBKBIJ010000057.1:0-11125 GCA_046299455.1 Brevinematia bacterium
GATAGTTATATTAGTTGAAACAGAAGATTCTCCTAAATCATACTTGTTATTGTTGTTATTGTCTTTAAATGCTATCACCCTTTCTACATAGGTATTCGAAGGTACACTTATCGTGTAATCCCATGTTGATGTATTTACAGTTCCATATATGTATAAAGGAGTAAAGTTTTGAAAATATTCAGCTGCAACTTTCCATTGAGATGATGGTGATCCTGTAAGTTTACCTGAAATCGTAAAAGTGGGTATTGAAATGTTACTATCTCCTCCACCTCCTCCACTTCCTCCACCGCTTCTTCCATCACTTCCTCTACTATCAGTCGACGGAGAAGGTGAGCAGTATGTTAAAATTATCAAAATTGTTAAAAAAATTGATGTGAAGTAAATAATCTGTTTCATACTATCCCTCCTATTAGAAATATTATAATACAAAATTCATTGTTTTCAAGTATTATTTTTAAACATCCCTTTTCTAGGGACTTACCTTTTTGTATTACGTTTAGTTTTTTTTCTTGATTTTAAAGTAGCATGCTTGTATATTTATAATTGGTTATATACCATATCCATAGGAGGAGGATATGATAGAATTTATAGAGGAGATACCTATTAAGGGTAAAGAGAGTAATATCATATTAAAGATTGATACTAGGTTAAAACTTTTGGTTTTATTTTCTATTTTACTACTTAACGTTATTTTTTCGAATGTTATATTTAGTTTATTTTTGTTATTAAACTCAATTATATTAACTCTTTTTTGTAGGGTGGAGATTTCCAAAGTATTAAAGAGTATAAAGTTACCTATAGTATTTGCTTTGATTGTACTTGTAACTCAGGCTTTATGGTTAAAGCAAGGTAAAGAACTTGAAATAATAGGTATTAAGATATATGAGCAAGGTATAATGAGAGGAACTAGGATATTTTTGACGGTGTTGTCGAGTGTATGGCTTTTAGTTTTGACCTCGATAGTCTCGAAGCCAAATGATTTTTTGAGTGCTTTCAAAAAGATTGGAATACCTCAAATAGTAGTTGATGTAGCTATAATGATGTATAGATACAGCCTTCTTCTTAGAGAAGAAGCTATGAGGATTTTTTATGCTCAAAAGCTAAGATTCGGGTATAATAATATAAAGAATTCTATAAAATCTGTGAGTGAGTTATGGGGTATAATGCTTGTAAATTCTATAGTTAGAGCTCAAAAGGTTTATGAAGCAATGGTGTCTAGAGGGTATAATGGAAAACTGTTTTATGAATCAGATACACCTATAGATAAAAAGGAGTTAGTTATATCGATTTCGTATATATTAATGATAGCACTTATAGGGATAATCTTAAAGCTGGTAAAAGTTTAAAAGGTGTAGTATGGCTCAGTTTATTTTCAAGAATGTTTTTTTTAGTTATAATCCAAAGCCTAAAACTGAGGAAGATTGGGTACTTAAGGATATAAACATAGAGATAAATAAAGGTGATTTTGTAGTAATCTTGGGACATAATGGATGTGGTAAAACTACTCTTCTTAAGCACTTTAATGGTTTGCTGAAACCCCAAAAAGGTGATATTTTCTTTTGTGGTAAAAGATTAAGTGAGTATAAATCGGTTGAGATATTTTCTAAGGTAGGGTTTTTGTTTCAAGATCCGAATGATCAGATTTTTGGGCTAACTGTTGAACAGGACGTATCTTTTGGTCCGTTGAATATGGGGCTTTCTGAAGATGAGATTGAACGTAGAGTTACTGAAGTACTCAAAAGTTTAGATATACTCCATATAAGGAAGAAGAAAATAAACGAATTAAGTTTAGGGCAAAAGCAAAGAGTAGCGATAGCAGGTGTATTGGTGAATAATCCATCTGTTATTGTACTCGATGAACCTACATCCTACCTTGACCCAGCAACTCAAATCGAAGTTATGGATTTGCTAAAAAAGCTTAACAGTGAAGGAATAACTATAATAATGACAACCCATGATATTGAGTATATCGCAGAGTATTCTAATAGGATAGTAGTCATGATGAAGGGAAGAATAATCTATGATGAAACACCAAAAAATCTGTTTTTGCACAGAGATATAATTTCTCAATCAAACTTAAGATTACCTTTGATATCGGTGCTGATAATCAAAATATGTGAAAAATACGGTATTAGTATTAATGAAATACCTTTGACAGTTGATGAAGGAATAATTTTTTTGGAAAATTTGATTTTTAGTGGAGGTAGTAGTTTCAACTCTTAATCGTATGTATTAGTAACATGATATTTATGTTCCATGACTTCCAAAGAATGGTGGTTTTTTGAACTGATTTTACTAAGAGTTTTCTATGAATTTAGGAAGTTTATTAAGATAAATGCCCTTAATTTACTTTTGGTACATGACTTCTAGAGAGTAGTATTTTCTTAGGATGATTAGCCTTATTTAAGAAGTTAACCAATCTCTTGGTAGTGTTTTTTACACTTTTAAACAGCAAAGTATTTTTGAAACATCATTATATAAGTATGAAACTGTTTTAAAAATGTGATATCAGTAAAGGGGGGTAAAAATTTTTTAAAATTAACTTTTGTAAAAAGTGTATGATTTTTGCCAATACAAAGAAACATTTTTTGCTTAAGGTATCAAATTTGACAAGTAGCTTTATACGTGTTTCTCTTTTGGTTTAGAAATGAATTTTAGGTAAGTGGGAGTTTTAGTAACCTTTACGTACGAAGTAATAATAAATTGTTTTATTTGAAGAGGACCATCATTTAAGGTGTTTTGGTGTAGCTTATGCATAGCTTATCAGAGAGAAATCAAAGGATTTTTGATTTTACTTACGAAGAAGGTATTGGAAGGGAACAAATCTAAAGGATTGTATTATAGATCGGAGTTATTTTGAATATAACAAAACTTTTTATCTTCAGTACGAAGATTTTATGAAATAACTTATTGTAAGTAATTATATAAATTTTCGTTTTTAAAGAATATTAGTGAGGAGGGGTGTAGTAGAGGGATTTGGTTAGAAGGGATGTGTGTATGATTATTATTTTTGACTTAGTCTAAAGATGATGATTGCGAATAATGGTGAACCAATTAGGCCGGTTATAACTCCTAGCGGTAGCTGGTACAAAGGTAGTAGAACTTTCGACAAAACATAGCAAAATGTCAAAAATATACTGCCAAGAAGTGCAGATATTACAATCCCGTTCTTGGTGTTTATCCATGAAACTTTATGGTACATAAAATTTATTATGTTAGGTATAATAAATCCTACGAATGATATAACACCAGAAATGGATACTGAAATTGATGATAATAAAACCACCAGAATTAAAAATAAACTTCTCCAAAACCTGATGTTAACGCCGAGGACATGTGCATCAATATCGCCGAGTGATATAATATCGAGTTTTTTTGAAAATGAAATTAGAATTATTATTACAGTTATAGCAATTATATAGCCTATTAGTATAAGCTCAAAACTATTTAGAATTATTCCACCTGTTAGGAACGAAAAAGTTTGTTGGAGTTTATATGGATCAAGTAGAGATTGCACAAGCACAATTAATCCTGAGAGAAAAGAATTTATCATAACGCCAAACACCACGACTTTCAAAGAATCTTTATATACAAGAGATACTATCAATAATATACTCCCTGCAATTATACCGAAAGTAATAGCGAAAATTACCTTGATTATAGAATACATTCCAGGTATGTTAAAATTAATTAATGAGAACAAAGTTACACCCAAAGCACTTCCAGCAAGGACACCAGTAATACCTGGATCGACAAGATTATTCTTCATAATTCTTTGTAGTACGAAACCTGAAACAGATAAGCAACATCCAGATAAAAAGATGGCAAAAGAATGTAATGTTCTTAGAGTGATAATTCTTTTGTCACCATTGGACATCAAGATAAAATCGATGAATCTAACATTACTACTACCAAAATCTATAGAGAAAAAAGACACAAGTAGACTTAAAAGTACTAAAGTTATGTAGAATATTATTTTCCCTGATATTTCTTTATTTACCATTCACAATTTTCTTGAGTTCTTCTATTCCGCCTTTTATGTTTTTCACTTTTCTAAACCCTTTTGATTTCATGATCTTTGTTATTATATCGCTAAAAACTCCGCTTTCACATATGACGTAATATGATTTATCTTTATCAAGTGATTCGACATCTTTTGGTGCTTTGAAGAAATCCAAATTCACTGCTTCAACACCTATGCTAGAGTAAAAATTTTTGTCTTTTTCGAATTCTCTAGGTGATCTTAAATCTATGATTACATCAACATCCATTTTTTTCATTTGAGGTATGAAGGTACTGGAATATTGAGCTTTTCTCTTATGGTTATCTCTAGGTTTTTGACTAATTCTGGTTTTTGTTCTAGGGTGCTTATAGATTGCTCTATTCCGTTACCAAGCTTTTCTTCTCCGTAGTAAAACCAGTTACCACTTTTCTTTATGACTCCAATTTCTGGCCCTATTGTTAGTATTTCATATACTTTTGATATTCCTTTACCGTAAAGTATTGGTACATCTGTAACTTTAAAAGGTGGTGCGACTTTATTTTTGGAGATTTTTACTTTGCATATCATGCCTATATTTTCTTCACCTCTTTTTATGTTATCAACTTTTTTTGTTTCTATTCTCATTGATGCGTAGTATTTTAAGGCTGTACCGCCAGTAGTTGTTTCCTGGGGGCCACCATAAGAAAAACCACTACTGATTTTCATTCTTAACTGATTTGTGAAGACAATAGCTGTACTATACTTAGAGGTTATGGATGTAAGTTTTCTCATGGCTTGACTCATAAGTCTAGCTTGCACTCCAATTGTAGCATCACCTACATCTCCATCTATTTCTACTTTAGGTACTAAAGCTGCAACAGAATCTATGATTATAACATCAATTGCATTACTCCTTATTAGGTTTTCTACAATATTTAGTGCTTGTTCACCTGATTCTGGTTGAGATATGACAAGATCGTCAAGGTTAACTCCTATTGATTTTGCGTAGTTAGGATCTAGAGCGTGTTCTGCATCGATGAATGCAGCGATACCACCTTCCTTTTGTGCTTCAGCTATGATATGTAAGCATATAGTAGTTTTCCCTGATGATTCATGTCCATAAATCTCTGTAATTCTACCTCTGGGTATTCCGCCTATACCGGTGATATTATCAATGAGTATTGATCCTGTTGAAATAACTTTGACTTTCTCAACAGGGTGATCTTCGCCAAGTATCATCACAGATCCTTCTCCGTAGTCTTTTTTGATCCTATTTATTGCTTCAAGAAGTGCTTTTTTCTTGTCGTTCTTATCGTTTTCCATGTGATACCTCCACTATCCATGTAACTTAAAGAATGGTATATAAAGATAAAAAACATTTTCAAGTTGTTAATCTGGGATAAGTAGTGTTAAAGGTTGATTTATAGAATAAGGGGGCTTGATGCCCCCGTTGAAATTTTATAATCTACCAGTAAGTGTAACTTCGAAGTTTATGCCTTTCTGAGGAAATGCTGCAGGGCTTAACCCCATACCACCATTTCTAGGATTAAGGTTCCACCATTCCTGATTAAGTAGGTTTCTTACTGTAGCACTTAGATCGTATGATACACCTGAGAATGAAAATATATTGTTAGCTAACAAGGAAGCATCAACTATCCAGTAAGCAGGTAGTTTGCCAAGAGTTGTTGATAAAGAATTTGCCGGACCTGGATCGATTTCCCCAACAATATAATTAAGTAAAGAAAGGTATACGTTTTCTAGTATTTTGTAAGAGATTATTAAACTTCCTTTGTGTTCTGGTATAGTAGGAATATTAGCGTCAACCCAGTTGGAGTTAGTAGTGTTACCACTAACGACTTCTTTCCAGTAAGATTGTAATCCTTTTTGATATGTATACCCAATTGTAAGCTGAACGTTATCAAAGAATGGTAATGTTATCTTTAGATATTCTTCTACTCCCCATATTCTAACTATAGGTACTTCTATGACACCTATGCCATGTTCTGGTATGGTTACCTTGAAGTTTTCGCCGTAGTTATAAAATCCTGCTAGAGAGTTTTGTAACCAATCTGATATAATTTGGAACCAACTTGTTTCAAATGTCCATGTTGATGCAGACTTAAGTTCCTGGACACCATTTTGTTTGTTAGCTGCTCCCCAAAGTTCAAAAACTGTAGGTTCCCTAAATGCTTTACCAATGAGGAACTTGAAAGAAGACCCTTCAAAAGGTTTTACGACTACGCCACTTCGTGGGTTGAATTCAAATCTAGTTTGGTTGCTAACAATGTAAGCATCTCCTCTTCCACCAAGAGTTAGTAATAGCGTTTCGTTTATTATCGGAACTTCCCACTGTACGTATCCACCAAGTTTTGTCCAAGAAGCAGTTTGCTTTTCAATGTCTACGTATGGATGTACATCTATAACGTTTGTTGGGCCAGATATTAAGGTAGACCAATCCAATCTATTCCAAGAAGCTCCTATGCCTCTTAGAATATCTATTACTATACCTACTGTTAATCTATGCTTTTCCGCAAAGTACATTGCTACCTGTAGCTCTGTTTGGAATCTTAGGCTTCCTGGAGATTTGAGATTTGAGTAAAATCCTCTCCATGCCTCTATGTCACCTCTTGTTATATTTGTATCTTGTACATTTGTGTAGTTTCCATCTGGTAAAACTTCAAGAATGTCCGCAACTTGTGTATGATTACCCCAAAGATAGTCTTGCCAGACTCTTTGCTCTAGCTTGATTTTTAAGAAATCAGGAATGGCAAAATACTCTAACCCTCCAAATACTATCCTTTGGTCTCTACCGTCTTCATCAAAGTAGTAAACCCATTGTATATCTTGTACTCCTCTACCATCAATTTGGTAATTATATATTCCACCTAAGTAGAAAGGTCCGTAGCTTAGCTTAGCATATAAGTATCTATTGTAACCGGTATCTTGATAATCCCATGGTGTATAAGTAGGTCTTCTATTAATGTTTGGTGTTTGGGGAGCATATATTGTGTAGTTTGTAACTTTATCGTAGTAATTTGGGCCATCTGTTAAGTAGACTCTACCAAAGACTTTGTATTTGAGCTCTCCTGCTCTACCACCTAATAGAGCAGATGATGATATAGTATTGTATGAACCGAACTTAACACTAGCTTTCATACCTTTTATTTCATCTTCATCGTATGTTACAAGGTTTATTATTCCACCGACTGCATTAGCACCATATAATGATGATGCAGGACCTTGGATGACTTCGATCCTCTTTATGTGTGATAGAGGATAATTGTGGCTTATAAACGATTCACCAGCAATGTTGTTGTTCATTTCGATACCATCGAGTAGTACTAACGTTGTGTCAAAAGCACCTACAAATCCTCTTTGTCCACCAAACAAGAAGAAATCAGGATCGTAAACATCAATTCCTGGTAAAAACCTTAAAACTTGGTTAAGTTCAGAGAAACCCAATATTCTTAGGGTCTTCTGGTCAATTGTATAAACAGTAGCAGGAGCTTCAGAAACAGTTTGTTTTTGTTTAGTTGCAGCAACAACTATGCTTTCCTCAATTTTGAAGAAATCCTCTTCAGTTATTTGTGAAAATGTAACAAGAGGTAATGTAAGGATGCAAAGTGTAAAAGTTAAATAGATTAAACTTTTAAAGTTAATGTACTTCATATATCCCTCCTTTATTTTGTTTTCTCAATTAAAACCAAGGTAAAATCATCCCTAGGTGGGGTACCTTGTGCAAAGTTCTCAATTTCGCTTAGTAAATATGAAAGTAATTTTTTACCTTGTAGTTTATTATTGACTGCTTTGACTATTATTTCCTTAAATCCATCAAGTCCAAGTTCTGAGTTTGAAAGGTTTCTTCTTTCTACTATACCGTCGGTGTATAAAAACATTTTGTCTCCTTCTATTAGTTTGAAGCTTGCTGAAGAGCAACTATAAATGTTTGGGTCTAGGATACCAACTATAGCTCCAGTTGCATCAGGTAGTTCTTTAAATTCCTTGGTAAGTTCGTTGTATAATATAGGTTTATGGTGTCCACCCGAACTGTACGAAATATTGCCATCTTTATCAATTATCGAAAGAAATATTGTTAGGTAGTTTGCCATAACTTGATCTACATTATCACTGTTTACCATTCTTATTTTTTCGTTGAGCTTTTCGATTATTTCACCAGGTTCTCTACTTTCAAAACTTATGTTAAGTAAAGATATCTTTAACATTGTTGTTATGAGTGCTGCAGGTATTCCATGTCCTGATACATCAGCTACGTAAAATAGTAATTTGTTACCTGGCACAACAAAGATGTCAAAGAAATCTCCTCCTATTTTTTCCATTGGTTGAGAGTAACCTGTAATGGTAAAGTCTGACCATTTGTATGTACCGTTAGGCATTATTCCTCTTTGTATCACGCTAGCAAAATCTAGTTCCCTCTGAATGATTTGATCTTTTTCTTTTAGTTTTGCATAGGCTTCCTGTAATTCTCTAGTTCTTTGTTCAACCAATTCTTCCAAATGTTCGCTGTAATCTTTTATATTTTTTCTCATTTCGTCGAAAGTTCTAGCTAATAGCCCTATTTCGTCGTTTGAAATTATTTCAACTTTGTAGTCAAAGTTTTTATTACCGAATTCTATAGCAGCATCTTTTAATTTTAGTATTGGTGTAGAGAAACTTTTCGCAAAAAACCAACTAAATGTAATACCTAATCCCATCAAAAATATTACTATGAGTACTGATATCACTATATTTCTTACGAGTTCTTCTCTTAAGTACCTCAATGTTGTGCCAAATCTTATGTAAGAAGAAACTGTTTCTCCAATAAAAACTGGAACTTTTACATCTATACATTCTTCTTGATCATGTTTGACAATGCTTATTATGACCTCTCCTGAAAAGCCGTAGTTATAAGGATTTATTTTGTTTATGAGTTTGGTGATTTTTTTGTAAGATGATATGATTTTCTCTTGATTTTGTATTATTTCGTCTTTAAATACTGGTGATATTACTTCTCCATTAATGTCTTCTAGATAACCATAAACGATTTCTTTATCTTTTAACACGACATCTTCAATAGCCCTTTGAATGTCAAGATATTGGAATCCAGCAATATAGTTGGCTGATAAGACTGACATACTTCGAGCTAAGACTACTGATCTTGTTATTATTGACGACATCATGTCATTGTTTGATTTTGATATGAATATCACACTCATCAAGAGTGCTATTGTTATAACGATTATCGATATGATTATTGAGAGTCTAGCTCTTATGTTGAGGTTAGGTAATATGATCATAATTTCCTCCGTTTATTCAACAACGTTATCAACTAATCCTAGTAAAGACTCATCGACTTTTAATTTTTTTGCCATTTCTTTATTTACAGTGGTAAATGTTCCAACGACAGGAGCTATACCTATTTTTGAAGGAGAGATCTTATCTTCAACTATTCTTCTTACTATAAGTGCTATTTGCGATCCCAGGCTATCATAGTTAGGTGAAACACTAAAAAAACCACCAGCTTTGACAAAAGGTTCAGAATAAACAACTGTTGGCTTTGAGGATTTAAAACTTTCATTTATAAAATATATTATTGAATTTTTATCTATTACGGTAGTATCTGGTACCATCCATAGTACATCAACTTGTTTTGAGAGAGAATTATAAGATGGAATAAATTCTTCACTAGAGGAAATTATTTGTGGGACTATGTCTATTTGTAAACTGGATTTGAGACCTTGAGTGAAAGGAGATATAAAATTGTTGTAATAATCTTTACCACATATAACGCCAACTTTCCTGAAGTTAGGAAATATCGTTTTAAGATTAAAAAATACTGATTCGGGATGGATCTGTAGAGAAATACCTGATATGTTATCGTAGTTCTCGACATTTAATTTCTTGTAGTTTATCACCATTGAAAAGACAATTGGTGTCTTTACTTTGCCAACTAAATTTTCAAGAACACTAGTCCCTAAAACTACAACAACATTAGGTTTTATTTTCGAAATGATATCAGGGACTTCTTTCATAAGGTTTGTGTTACCAAGAAAGTTGTATGTATAAACATTATAGCCCTCTAGAGATTCCTCTATTCCTTTGCTAACTTCTTCAAACGTGGAAATTTTGTCAGACATTAAAATTAAAACTTCTCTGCCTTCTCTCTTTGGGAAATCAAAGTTCTTAAGATCTTCTACAGTTTTAGAGTATAGCGAAATGTTAAAAACAAGCGTAATCACTGAGAACAATAAAATCTTTTTCATAAGTATCCTCCTTTATTTTAAATTTGATATATCTTCTGATATACCATCAAAGAGAAGTAATGAAAGAAATCCTTTAGCTTCTGGGCTTAAAATTAATTTTTTTATCTCTTCTACTTTACCACGATTTCCTTGAGAATAACAAAAGACAGGATTATATATTTCTCTGCTAGTTGATATTACTTTTAGTAAACTATAATCCACAGGACTTATGGTTTTGAAGATATCTATGCTATTTTCTGAGACCAGAGCAGCATCAGCTTGCATAAACTTCATAGCAAGAAGAGCGTCTAAATCTTTTGGTACTTTCAAAATTCTTAGATCGTATGGTATGATTCCTTTGACATCTTTAAAAGAAGATGCAAGTATTTTGCTAGTTATGTTCTTCATTGATACTTCATCGCTAAAAGTAACAACTTTTTTTGTGTAATATGTTTTATTACCTTTCTTAAACAGGAAAACTGGTGATAAATTCAGTTCTTTGTTTTTTGATTGGTAGATTATTGAATTTAGTATGAAGTATTCTGGATTGTATTGTTTCAGTGCGTTGTTGAAGGAATTTTCATCCGCGGTAACAACAAACTTTAAACCAATCTTACCAAAAAGTTTATTACCTTCAGAGTTTATATCAACAATTCTTTTTAAGTTGCCGTCAGGATCATAGTAAACAATAGTTTGAGTATACCCAATTATAGCCAGAGTTAATGAAAATAGAGTAATCAATACTAACTTTCTCATACCCAAATCCTCTTTTTGTTAGTGTTATTCTATTTTTTGAAGCAATTTTTTTCAACATTCTAAAAAGATGTTGTGGTTTCAATTTTGAAATGTCACACATAATTACTATTTTAAGATGTCACATATATAATAGTCTCCTTCTTAAGAA
>JBKBIJ010000058.1:0-11082 GCA_046299455.1 Brevinematia bacterium
TCCATTCTTATTCCACATCTTCAAATAAGATGATACAGCATTTTTATGTCTGGCTATAATGTTTGCTATCTCCTTTAAAGGAGTAACAAGAGAAGGTTCCAAGAAATTTTGATTTTCAACATAAACTCATCTTTTTAGTTAGAACGACAACTTTTCTATCATTATATAACACCTAAAAGTAGTTATTGTTTGAAGAAATTATCTTTTTTAAGTGTTATTAACGAAAGTAATATAATGAAAGTTGTCCAAACAACTTGTAAGGAGTGAAGGGAAAAAGAGAACTAAGAAATTGAATGTTTGAAACATCATCAAAGTATTAACTTCCTCCTTAAAGATTTAGTAAAATATTACTAAGAAATCTTCTAACTTCGTAAAAGAATTCTACAGTTTAAGGGAACTACTCTTATTTGAAGATGATGAAACAAAAAGTAACATAAAGAAAATTGTCCAAATAATTTTTAAGTAAAAATCTAAGATGTTTCAAAAGTATCTTACTGTTTAAAAGCATAAAAATATTAATAAGATATTACTGTAAAACTCAATAATTCCAAGAAAATACACCCCTTAGAAACTATGGAACAGAAATACCGTATATATCATCTGCCTAAATAAGTTGTAAAGAAAAATAAGTGTTTTAATTTATAGAAAAGCACTAATGAAAATGACTTCAAAAAACACTATCATTAAGAAAAGGATAGAATATATGCTATTTTTATTTTATAGATTCATAAGAAATGATAGTTTCTCGGAATGGAAGACTCTTAAGCACTTTCTTATAATTTGTGAATAGTTTTCCTCTCCCAAAAGAGAGAGATATAAGTTACAAATTTCTTTTAGCAAAATTAATGATACAAAATATTTTAATGTTCGAGATATTATTCTATAAAATAACTTCAATGTTAAAAAAGATCAATTTAACATTATTACAAACTTTTCTAAGTTTGTTTTTAATATTGGACAGTTTTCCTTACAGTATCGATGCTTTTTTCAATACACCTCCATCTGGGGACAATATTAAAAATATCATTATAAGTTTTATAGATCAATCGAAAGACAATATATCAATTAGCACATACTCGTTTGATGATCCAGACATCATAAATTCCCTTATTACAGCTTCACAAAGGGGAGTAAAAATAAGAATTACTATTGATAGCGATTACTGGAACTCAATAATAGATTACCTCGATTCATATCCAAATATTGAAGTGATAAATGACTTAAAATCTAAAGGCTATAAGAAAAACTCAAGACAACACCATAGTAAATTTTTGGTCATAGACTACGGAATTGTTAACTCACCAGTCAAAAATACTGTTATAACTGGATCATTTAATTTTACTGTTTCTGCCAACAATCTACAATACAATAACATAGTCATAATCTCCGATAATGTCGATGTCGCTAACATGTATATACAAGAATTCAACGAAGAATGGGGTGGACCAGATTTTGAATTTAACTACCAAAACAGTAGATTCGGAAAACAAAAAACCGATCCACCACCATACATACATCACTCAGATAACTTCGAGGTTTATTTTTCATACTCACCAATCAATAAAATAGCAAACAAGATCTACAATTTAATAGAAAACGCTAGTAACGCATTTATATGTATGTATTCATTCTCAACAAACTCAATTTTATTCGATTTAATCTATCAAACGTTAGACACCAAAAATATATATGGCATTTTCGATAAGTCTCAAGCTTATAACTCTTTCTCTGCCTTTAACTATCTCGTCGATAAAAAACCAAATAACTTTGCTATATCTACCGAATATAAAATACTACATAACAAATACATAGTTCTAAACTACGACGAAAACAATCTTGAAAACTCCGTAGTAATAACAGGTTCATATAACCTTTCAAAAAACGCTGAAGAAAATAACGAAGAAAATATCATAGTAATAAAGGGAATTCCAAACATCTCCAAGAAATACATGAAAGACTTTATATATCATTTCACAAAAAGCAACAAGGAAATACCTATCTTTTCGATACCTTTCTTCGAAAAAACAAATATAACCTGTTCAATTTTATCTACGAATACTATTTTGGGTAAAAATCTTAACAGAATTGTGTCAATCTTTGCCTCAAACGAAAATAACTATCTATCTCTTAACATTCTATCTAACTACACTAACAGAATATTTTTCATAGCACCTAACATTCCTGGAGTATTCAAGCTAATCTCATTATTAGACAATGGTGACAGAGATGTCATACCTGTAGAATTGATAGTTTTTTCTTCATCAGAACCATTCCTAATAATTAACAAAGGAGAAAAATTCCTAACCTTTGGTAACCCTATCGATATCAAGCTATACTCTCAAGATAGTAATCCCATTACCTATGTTAAGGTCATTATAGAAAATAAAGAGAAGTTTATTACGCTAAAAAAAGAAAACGGATACTTCAGAAATTTAATATTTCTAGATACACTCGAAAGTAAAGTTAGTAACTATACTCCTATAGTTTTCAACTACAGCAATATTTTTATAACAAACTACATCATATTACCACCGTTTTATTACGAAATTGAAAAACCTAACAGGATATACCGAAACTCATTAATTACCATTAGGGTAAACGTTAATAACGCTTTTGGAAGAAGTCTGAGATTATCAGCAGATGCTAACGTGCCACTAAAAATTAAAGATGACGGTAGTATATCTTTGTTCACTGGTAATGTGGATAAAATCAAAATTTTCTTGACAATCGAAGACGATATAGGGAATTCATATAGTGAATATCTAGAATTTGATGTTTTGGAAAGTGAAGAAGTTATTATTTATCCTTCAATTGTAAACAAAAATGAAAAAATTTTCATAGAAGGTAAATTTGATAAAATCGAAATTTTTGATAAAGATTACAACAAAATACCCTTTAAAGAAAGCGAAGATGAGATTGGTAGGAAATACATTATTCCAGAAGTTTTTAAACGTTCTAATCTGCTTTTCATAGTTATCTATTCAAAAGACAAAAAGTTCGTCAAAAAAGTTATAACTAAGTAATTTCCAAGTTTTCAATACATAACACCAATTTTTATAATTTGGGCCATGAAGTTCATCGATGATGTAGGGGATATAAAACCAGTTGGACATTACTCAACATGTGTTATTCTAGACAATGGTTTTTTATTTCTTTCTGGGCAAATAAGTATAGATAACAACGGTAATATTATCGGTAGCACCATAAGAGAGCAAACTCAAAATATCCTAAATAATATCTCAAGAATCCTGGGAGAGTTAGGATACTCAAAAGAGAACATCTTCAAAGTTGTTGTATATTTAACAGATATGTCAAAATTTCAGGAATTCAACGACGAATACAAAAAGTTCTTTGGCAATCTCAAACCTGTAAGAACCACCGTTGGTGTCAAAGAACTTCCCAAATCAGCTTTGATTGAAATAGAGATATCTGCTTTCAAAAAATTATAACTTTTTCAAGAATATTCCATCACTCCCAAAAATATATTGAGATTTATAATTTCTTTCAAGAATGTTAAATTCTCCATCATTAAATTCAAGCAACATTCCCAGGTTTGTATCATAATCAAATACAGACAATGTTATAAAATCATTCACTTTCATATCGATAACTTCATACCAAGATGAGCTAAGAGATATATTATAGACATCGAACTTATCATCACCCTCCAAAAACAATACGAATCCTTCAAAACCTATCCTACTCCATTTGTTACCACAAAGAATTACTTTACCATCATAGTTTCCTATTTTTACAAAATCCCACAAATCATTTTCTAGATCTATATCAAGTAACTCTGTATTGCCACCAAATAACTTAACTACTATTCCTCGATAGTTATCCTTGTCTACCCCAAAAAACAAATAACCTTCATCTAGTTTTATCCCACCTCTTAACTCATATTCACCCGTTAACATTACTGGAAGCTTTATTCTCTCAAAGTTGTCAACATAGAAAATATCCCCGTTCATTTTGTTCTCATCTTTCTTATAGGAATTACCACAACATACTATTCCATCACTCCAGAATATTTCAGAAAAGAAATTTAGATAACTTTTCTTCTTGATTATATCCAAATTTCCATCCAAGTAAATCAAAGTTCCAGTTCTGTAAAAATACTCATCTACTTCAAATCCTGACAATATTATCACATCTCCACTCTTATAAACATACCTACAATAAAAATTCTCCAACCTTTTAACAAGTTCAATATTATTTTTAAATATCAAAGTAGAGTAATGTTCCAAAGAATTAAAAAAACAAATGTTTTCCACGTTTCCAACAGGAATTAGCAAAGATCCAACTTCAAACCTTCTAAAATCCCTCATTTAAACTCTTCCTTAAGACAAAAATATCATCGAAATTCTTTTCTTGCTTTAGCGCTGTTAAATCAGATTTTGTAGTCTCCAATATAGCCATAAACGAAGTTATAATTTGGTTAATAGATTGTGAGGTAACAAACTCAGAAAAACTAAATGAATGTCTAGTTCTCAAAATCATCTTTACCTTTTCTATGGTTTCCGTTAAGTTTCCTTCATCCCTTTTTAGTTGTATTTTTTTATCTCTTTGTATATTTATAAAATATTTTACTGCAAGCCTCATAATATCATCAACAGAATACCTTCTCGCTCTAAAAATATCTCTTTTAACCATTTTAGATAACATTTTCTTCCTTTCCTTTCTCTTCATTTTCAATTCTTCACCTAGTTTTCTAAACTTTTCAATAATCTGTAATTTATGTATTAGATTTTCCGTTTCCATTTCCATATCCTCATCTTTTTCCTTAGTACCTGACAATGCCAAAGTTTTGAGATATAGTAATATCGAAGCTATTCTTATAAACTCTGCATAAGTTTTTAAATCTGGTTTCTGTATTTTTGAATATTCAATATACTGATCAACTATTTTAACAAGTGATATTCTCGTTATATCTAGCTTATTTTTGACAATAAGCGTCAAAAGCAAACCTAAAGGTCCTTCAAACTCATCAATCTTCACCATCATATCTATCTCTACAAATACAGAAGAACTCTGAACAGGTTTTGTCGACTGCATTTGCAAAATAATACTAATCTTTCTGCTGTCTTTTCAAGTTACCTCTCGAACTTCTGTATACCTCAACAATTATATACATTAAAACATAACTTATAAAACCACATATCAAAGAAAGTATAATATTACCTGTTATATACGAAATACTAAAGTCTAACGTATTCTGAAGTAAATTCTTCCCTTCAAGATCAATACCAACTTTTGTTATTATCTCTCCAATCTTATAACTACTAACTAACCAAAATGGCACAAGTAGAGGATTATTTATTAGTGTACCAACGATCGCAGAAAATAAATTAAACCTTATCACTATAGACAAAAAAGCCAATATTAGAGCCCCAAAACCAAAAGTAGGCAAAATACCCACCGATACCCCAATTGAAAACCCAAGAGCTATCTGATGAGTAGAGTCCCTAAGATGTATAACCTTTTTAAAGCTCACCAATATCCATCTTAAAAACTTCCCAATTATCGTATACTTTAGATTCATTATCATAATATTTTAAATCAATTTTACCATTTTTTCAAAATAGATCTGAATTACATGAAAATCCATACATTTTCTGAACAAAGTCTTATTTTTGTAATCTTGATAATTACTCTTAAATCATAACATTTCTTATCCATCCTCATCTTTTCATGAAGATGTTTCAAAAATATCACTTTCCTGTTTAAGTGTATTTAAAACTTTATCTAAGAAGCTAGAGAACCTCTTAAAGAGAAGTCCGTTGTTTAAAGGTAATTATCCTTCTTCAGAAGTTATGAAATTAGAAATACCTTATAATATCAACTCTCTAAACAAGTTGTAATAAAAGAAAAACATAAACCTAGTAAATAAAGAAATGAAGTACAAAACTTAATAGTAAATTTTACTGACTTAAATGAACTTCTAGATGTACGAAACGAAATTTAAACTCTTAGAAAGGTAATGCTGCCTATCAACAGAAAATTATTAAAATGTATAAAACCAAACATCTCAAATGATTCTTAAAGAAAGGATAAAAAGCCAATTAATTGGTATCTGATTCACATCTATTTCATTAAGTGGATAACTCTAAGAAACCACCTCCCTTAAGAAGTTATGAAAACAAAAATAACATAAGAAAAACTATCTGAATATACTTTAAAGAGAATAGTAAAGAGGAAGAAATTAAACTCTTTACTGTAATTATTCTCCTGTTTGTATTGAAGATACAAAAATAATGTTTATTGAGAAATTTCCGAATATATCTTCTTAGCAAGTTCTAATAGGATTTCCTTAGTGTTCAGTGATGGATCTTCTAAAACAATTTGTAGTAACGAATTGAGTATTTTTCCCACCATAGGTCCTGGTTTAATATTTAAAGTGTTCATTATATCATACCCATTAACCTTCAGATCCTTTACTGTTATAGCATTTTCTTCTTCTATTACCTTTATTATTCTATTTTTCAACTTCTGCAAAGAGATACTACCTGGCTTCCTCTTACCGCTACCAATCCTATCAGCTTCTCTAAGTACAAACAAATCATCAATTATATCAAGTCCTACGTTCCTCATGAATCTCCTAACAGCACTATCAGTCCATTCATCTGTATAATAAAACATATGATGTCTAACTAATCTCGTAATATAATCTATATCTTCATTGCTAAACTTTAATCTTTTAAGTATCTTTTTAACAATAACAGCACCCACAACTTCGTGGTTATAGAAAGTAGAAACATCAAGACCATTCTCAATAACATTCTGTTTTGTAATAGGTTTAGCAATATCATGTAGAAGCCCAGATAACTTAAGTCTATATATTCTCTTTTTATCACTTTCATCGTTAATGAGAGAAGAAATCGTATCACAAGTTAAAAGAGAATGATAGTAAACATCATACTTATGATAAACGTTTTGAGAAACACCATAGCAATTCACAAGCTCAGGCAAAATGTGATTAAGAAGATTAGTTTTTCTCATATATTCTATACCTATTGAAGGTTTGTAAGCTAACATCATCTTTATAATTTCATCTCTTATTCTCTCAGCGGAGATCTTTGTAATATTTTCAGAAAGTAAAGAGATAGCATTAAGAGTATTTTCCTCTATAGTAAATTCTAATTTAGCCGAAAACCTACAAGCTCTAAGCATTCTAAGAGCATCTTCGTTAAACCTTGTAATAGGATCACCAACACACCTAATAACTTTGTTTTTAATATCATTAAGTCCACCAAACTTATCTATAAACTCACCAGTAATGATGTTAAGAGCCATCGCATTTATAGTAAAATCTCTTCTAGACAAATCTTCTTCAATACTTTTTACAAAAACAACTTCAGAAGGATGTCTGAAATCGTTATAATCCCTATCAATCCTATACGTTGTTATTTGATACTCTTTACCTTTGTATATAACAGAAACAGTGCCGTGTTGCACACCAGTCGGAACTACTTTGAACTTCTTATGAGAAAAAATTTTTATTACTTCATCAGGTGTTGCTGAAGTTGCAAAATCCCAATCTGAATCTTTTGGTACTTTCTTATGAATAATCAAATCTCTAACTATACCACCAACCGCATAACATTCATGCCCACTTTTAGTAAGAATCTCAGATATCAGAAACGGTCCTTCGATAGAACTTCCTTCCACCTCCAAAATATCAACTAATTGTTTCATAAAACATTATTATAAATAAAAATAACTACCTTTATCAAAAGAGTAAAATACACCAAAATCACACTTAAGTTCACCATCCTCCAACTATCTTTCATATACACCTTAAAAACATATATACTTCAACCAAATATCAATTTTGCTAATATACTTCATAATCTACACTCATACCACTTTACCTTTAACATTACCATTCTGCCAACACTCGTAACCATAAACCTTTACATGAATATCACATCATTAACCTCAAATATTAAACATGAACACATCTTTAAGTCTCATAAGCCTCACTACCTTCTAATTGTATCCCTTCATTCATAATGATATCGTATACCCCTACAAAAACTCCTTAAGATAATTCTTTCTATCTTTTACACTAAAAACGATAATTTATCTACTAACGTCCTAATCTCTAGATTGATTTTTAACCCTTACAAAATTTCTATCCAATATATCTTTTCACATTCACTACTAATAACTATATTCCTTCACAAGCTAGATAGTTTATTCCAAGCATTTCTTATTACAAAGAATAAAAAGAATAATAGTTTTTAGCATAGGAATAATGATAGGAATTTTATCATTTTATTGTCTCTTGTAGAATGAATAACCTTTTATATACTTCCAGTCAGGAACCAATACCATAACCTCAAAAGGCAAAAGCTTAACTCTTATAGAACTTACTTCACACAAAAAATCTTTACCAGAGAAATAATCTATAACCTTTATAGCATCGTGGAAATGCGAGTAAGGGATAAATAACTTTTTCTCAACAATTTTGTCACTTGGATTGATTAGTACTATTGAAAACTCTTCTCTTCTTCTAGTAAACCTTAAAAAAGCAAAAAACTCATAATCTACAACTGAAGAAATGTTTCTGAAAAAACCTTCCTGGAACTCTATTCTAGATCTTCTAAGATTTAAAAAGCTTTTATAAAGAGAAATAACTTTGTGGTTCCACCTATTTTCATCCCAAATCATAACCTTTCTAGCACTCCTTTCACCAAAACTACCAGACGAAATCCCTACCTCCTCACCATAAAGCACAACGGGTACACCTGGCAAAGTAAATTGTAGAGAAAGGATAATTCTATAAATATCAATATCATCACCTATAACATCTAAAATTCTAGTGGTATCATGAGAAGAAAGAATATTTAAAGAATTCAAGAGAATATCATAATTGTAATTTTGAACAACAAAGTCAACACCATTTGAAAAAGATTGTATAGAAATTTCATTTTTAACGAGAGAAAAAATTAAACTTGTAAGGTAATAACTCTGAATAGAATCAAGGTAATTACACCACTCTTCTGCATAATTAAAAACCTCTCCCATCACCAAAAAATCCCGTTTGACACTATGAGCAGTATCTCTTATGATTTGAGATACTCTGGTACCAATATCATTTGCACAATCAAGTCTAACCCCATCTATCCCCTTCGAAATCCAAAACTTCAATACACTGTTTTCCCCTAAAACAAGATACTCTAAGACCTCCAAATTATCTAAGTTAAGTTCAACCAAATTACTTCCCCTCCATCTATTGTATTGCTCTCCATCAAAAACAAAATATCCTCTATACTTCGAATTGGGATTATTCAAAACATCAGTAAACCAAATATGATTCTCAGAAACATGGTTAAAAGGAATATCAAGTATTATTTTTATACCTCTATTATGTGCTTCTCTAACAAAATCTTCAAAATCCTCAATACTACCCAAAATGGGATCAATCTGATAAAAATCTAAAACATCATATCTATGACTACTAAACGCCTTGAATACGGGATTAAGATATATAACATCAAACCCCCAATCTTTGATATAGTCAAGCTTGCTAATTATCCCTTTTAGGTTTCCACCGTGGTATCCTCTCGGCAAAGAAATATTATCATCATACCTGCAAAAGAGATCAGGAAATATCTGATAAACAATCCTATTTTTCAGCCAATCATACATAATGTAAGTCCTTTTCCTCAACACCTAAGTAAGCATCAATAACCTTTTGATTATTCTTTATTTCCTCAGGTTTGCCTTCAGCAATTTTTTCTCCATGATCCAAAACAACAATCTTATCCGAAATACCCATAACTAACATCATCTGATGCTCTATAAGTAAAACTGTTACACCCATATCTCTAATTTTTGATATTATTTCCATTATCTCATTCACTTCCTTATAGTTCATACCAGCAGTAGGTTCATCCAATAAAAGCAATTTAGGCTCGGTAGCCAAAGCTCTAGCAATTTCAAGCCTTCTCTGAACTCCATAAGGAAGATTTTTAGCAAGACTATTTATATAGTTCTCTAATCCTAACATTTTTATATACTCAACCGCTTTCAACTCTATATCCCTTTCAACTAAAACAAAATCTTTCGTTCTAAACACTGCATCAAAAAAGGAACGTAAACCAGATTTACTTCTAATATGTCTACCAACCATTACATTCTCAAGAACAGTCATGTTGTAAAAAAGCCTTATATTTTGGAAAGTTCTAGCAATACCAACCCTAGCGCATTCATAAACTTTCATATTGGTAATGTCTCTTCCATCAAAAATTATCCTACCTTCATCAGGTTTATAAAATCCCGAAATTAGGTTAAAAACAGTAGTCTTACCAGCACCATTTGGCCCTATTAAAGCAACAATACTACCCCTTTCAACACTAAAGGAAAAATTATTCACAGCTTTAATACCACCAAAATGCTTTGATATGTTTTGTACATCTAAAATAATATTTCCTTCATTCATAGCTTTAAAGATAAGTATAACTTGATAATAACTAAAATTCAAACTAAATTAAAAACCTCGTAAATACTACTTTGAAACCTCTCACTTAATTTTTATTTTAAAGTCCAACAGAAGGTATGTCAAAAGTCTATAAATAACATTAGCAAAAACAGATATAAAAAGGTTTACTTCCCCCACAAATTAGATCAAAAATCTCTGTAATTTCTCTCTATAACGTATACATATGCTTACTAAATTCCTCAATTATTGTAGTTTCATAACAGTACTACCTCTCCACTGTAAACAACTTTACATTTCTAAAAGTTTTTAACTATTAATTTGCAGTAGCTCAATACCATCATTAGTTTTTACTCCCTTAAAGTGGTATAAAAAGTATAAACACATTTTACCATGACTTATCTTCTACCAAGGTAATTGTTCGAAGTATATCAGTAATAAAGTCATACTTCCCTTAAAAAGTTTAACTTTTCACATCATTTGAAAGTCATTTTGAAGTCATGTTAAAAATTCAATTTCTAGATCCTCTCCCTAGCTTTGCTTCTTATAACTCATTTGGATAATGCCTTTATAGGGTACTTTTGTTCACAACTTCTAAAAAAAGATAGTTTCTTGACGTAACTCTTCTAAGAGTTTTC
>JBKBIJ010000059.1:0-11051 GCA_046299455.1 Brevinematia bacterium
GCACCTTCTAATACCTCTCTAAGCAGCATTCTAACAGCTTCTGCTTTACTTATCATTCTCTTGTTTGCAAAATCCTCAATCTTCTGATACATTTCCTCTGGTTCCTGCGTCTCCTATGACGAACTTTAAGTATTCCAGAAAAGTACTGTCTCTTTCTAACATAACTTTTTTATCTTTAAGTCCTGCTATTAAAAGAATGTTTGAGTTATCTCCTATTCCATTTGTTGTATCTGGTATTCTATCTCCGTTTAAGTCTTTACCACCTGCAGAAGCGATTAATCTCGGATCTCTTTCAATGATTGGATTAACATCTATCCAGAGTGCTGGTTCATCGAGTGGTGTTACTGAATAGTAGTTTATATTACCTCTAATTTGAGAAACTTGTTCTATGTTTTCCCAGTTGAATGAATTTATTTCACCACTACCGTGTAAAATACCTGCAAATCCTACGAGGAAGTTGCCGCTATCGCTTAGATACCTTATAACAAAATCTTTGTAATCCTGCATTTCTGACATTTTGGCTTTTAGTGTTAGTTCTCCTCTATGGTTAAGGTAAGCAACAACGTGTGCTCCGGAATTATTTATTTTATCTATTACGCTTTTGACAGTATCATTTTCATTATATTCTACTGTTATATTGGGCCCGCCTGGGTAGTTTGGTCCGAAGTTTATAACACCAGAAGAGTTTATAAAATCATCTAGCTTTAGTTTATTAGTACCAGTTACTTTGAATATAGCGGTTTTGTCAAATATGCCATCTTCGTTAGAATCATAATTACCTCTCAAATCGGGAGTGATAGGTTTTTTTACCCAAAAATCGATTCCTGTACTATTATCTAATCCGAAACCATCTCGATGGATTTCGTTAACCGATTCTATCAGATTTATAGCAAAAGAGTTAATCCTTTTCATGTCTAGAACAAGATCTATATCTCTTACGTATACAAGTCCAAAGAGTTCGCCGTCTGAAACTTTGAGTTTTCTGTTAGGACTTCCTATGTATAGGTCTACGAAACCTTTATTTTGGGAATTTGGTATGCCGATTATTTCGTGGTATTGTTCGCCCTGTACAAGTATTTCACTACCAACCATTACGATAAATTCGTCTTTGTCGCTCCTACCGACTTTTATATCCATAGTTTTTGACAATTTTTCTATGAGTGAATCTCTTCTATCGTATAGGTCATTAGGATTATCCCCGAGTGCTTCGAGTTTTTGGATCTGGTTATTCAGTTTGGCAATTTCCTTTATATATCCATTGATTTCATTTATTTTTTGTTTGATTAGTTCGTTAGCTTGTTCTCTTAATTTTACTATTGAATTATATTCATGTCTTATTTGGCTTGCTAGGGCTTTTGCTTTTTCTACTAGAACTACTCTAGATGATATTTCTGTTGGGTCTATTGAGACTTTTTGTAGAGCATCAAAGTATTCGTCTAGGGCTGTTCTTATGTTTGGTCCCTCAGGTTCATTGTATATTAGCTGAAGTTGATATAAAAATTTTCTTCTTGTTTCCCAAAAACCGAGTGCACCGTTTTCAAAGTTTATTCTATCATCTATGAATTGATCTCTAGCTCTTACAATGTCTTCAACAGCAACTCCAGTTCCTATCTGACCGGGACTTGTTTCTCTATTCCAAGATGGATCATATATGGGATGAAAAGTTTTTAGGTGTATAATCTGTCGAGAGTACTCCGGATTGTTCAGATTAGATATGTTGTGACCTACTGTTTTCAATGCATCAGAATGTGAAATTAAGCTTTTTCTACCAACTTCAATATTATGAAAGCTTGATAATATTGCCATATATCTACCACCTTTATATTAGGATCGGAAAGATTTTTTATTTTAGAAGTTTTACCTTGTTGTTGATTTTGTAGTAGTTTTTTGTTAAATTTGGTTTATGAAAATCGTATTAGTAAAATTAATAAGTTTCTACCAAAATTTTCTAGGTCCTATTAAAGGACATACTTGTAGGTTTTATCCTACCTGTTCCGAGTATACAAAGGAAGCCATAATAAAGTATGGAACTGTGAAAGGTATCTGGTTGGGAATCAAGAGAATAATAAAATGTAATCCCTTTAATCCAGGAGGATATGATCCTGTACCTTAGTAAATAAAAATTTTCGTAGTTTTTATTTACTTAGTTCTTCAATCAGAAGTTTGGTTTTTTCTGAGAAGGTATTTTTTCTTTTACTAGCTTCATTTATGCTTTCTTTGGTTATTTCGTATCTAAAGAAGTTTTGGTATTTGCCGTTCTTTAGCTTATGCCAATAATTACCGTTCTTTGTTAATGCTAAGATAGATGAAAGTTCTTTAGCATCTGGTAGGTATTTAGAAAGGTAATTTAGGAATTTTAGTTTACCATCAAAATCTTCGATTTTTTCTGATTCTATCATGAATACAAAAAATACACCATCTTTTGATTTCTGAATTTCTTCTGAGGATTCCAGGTTTAGTACCCATTCTGGTATAGGTCCTATTCCGTTTATCATAGAGCTATTGATAACTATTTCTTTTCTTTCTTTTATAGGTGTATAGTTAGGTTTTTGCTTAGGTTGTTGACAATTATTTAACATTACGATTAAGCTAATACATAGCAAATAGAAAAGTAATTTTCTTGAAAAATCTTTACAATGGTGCTCCATATATATAAAATTATGGCAAGATTTGACGAATACTATCAAGTATAGGAGGTTTTATGAGGAGTATAAAATTTTTTGTTTTTGCTAGTTTATTTTTGGTATTTGCTTTGATTTTTAATTTTTCTTATGGGCAAAAAGCTGGTTCAAAAGATCCGTATGAGAATGAACCTTGTGTTTATGTTTCTACGAATGGTAGTGATGATAATCCTGGTACTAAGGTATTACCTTTTAGGACTATAGAAGTTGCAATTGACAAAGGAGTAATTTTTGGAGTTAGGTTAGTTAAAGTTGCGGAAGGAGTTTATACTCCTGGAAATGGTTTGAATGCAGGATTTAGTGGAGTAGCTGTTAAACATCATGACATAAAGCTTATAGGGGGATATGATCAGAATTTCAATAGTATTGTTGGTTATTCTGTTCTTGATGGGCAAATGAAAGTCCAATCGATAATTGAAGTGAGGAATGTAACGAATGCGGTGATAGAAAACTTTGTTGTTAGTGGTGCAACTAATAGAGAGAAGAACGAAAAAAATGGAGGTGGTATATACTTGAATAAATCTTCTTACTCTACTGTGAGAAATGTAGTAAGTTCTAATAACTTTGTAGGTAATGGTGCTGGTGTTAATGTGGTAGGTAACTCGAATAAAATTATTGATTTGAGAATATTAAGAAACTATGGAGAGAATGGTGCTGGAGTGTATATGGAAGGTAATTATAATGAAGTTGTTAATTTAGTTATCCAAAGTAATGTATCTGGGATATGGGGTGGTGGAATTTTTGTTAGGGGAGTTAGCAATTCTGTGAAAAATTCTACAATTTCTTATAATAGTTCGAGGGAAGGTGGTGGTATTTATGTTGATAAGTGTGTTGGAAACCAATTTATTGATCTCGTTGTAGAGGTTAATAATGCCCAAAATTCTGGTGGTGGCATTTTTGTAAATGTTGGCACAGGAAACTTTGTAAAATCAACAATTAAGGGTAATACTTCCAGAGATGGGGGTGGAGTGTATGGATTTAAGACAGTATCTTTGTTGATTGAATCTGTGATATCTGAGAATAGTGTTACTAGGAGTGGTGGAGGAGTGTTTTTGGAGAATTCTTACAAGAGTTCGGTTAATAGTAGTATATTGAAAAACAGTGCTTTGTCTGGTGGTGGTGTGTTTTTGAGAGGAGATGAGAATGTTTTGTTAGGTACAATTTCTGAGAATAGAGCAGATGATAAAGCTGGAGGTATTTTTGTATCTGGAGTCAAGAACATTATAAAAGCTAGAATAGCAAATAACACTTCGAAAAAAGATGGTGGAGGAATTTATATTGAGTTATCAAAAGGAACTAAGGTGGAGAATTCAGAAATACAGGGTAATAAATCTGATAATATTGGTGGTGGTGTATTTACATTCAAGGATTTTGATACTACTATTATAGATTCCAGAATAGTGAACAATTTTTCGAAAGTGCATGGTGGAGGCATAGCAATATACGATTCAACTAATTCTTCTTTGTTGAATTTGGAGATAACTCAGAATAAGGCTGATTCTGTAAATAGTGTAATTTACTTATATAAGACGGAAGGTATTGTGAACTTCGTTATTTCGAATTGCACTATATCTAGCTTGCCTGGTGAGAAGGGGATTGGTATATTTGAAGATGGGTTAAATGATGTGTTATTACATAAAATTTTGGATAACACTTTTGTTTTAGATACCTTGCAAGGGGGATTATACAGAGATTTTAATCTTGATAGGACTTGGTTGATAACTGCTGTTAACAATCCTAAGTTTTCGGGTGCTGCTGAAGCGAAGGGAAATAAACAAAAGTAGAATATGTCCGATTTTGTGGAAACAGATGTTCTAATAATAGGTCTTGGGGTAGCTGGTGGTGTTTGTGCTTATGAGCTTGCTAAAAAGGGATTAGATGTAGTAGTCCTTCTCAAGAATACCATAGAAGATGACGGTAGTACTCATTATGCACAAGGTGGTATTGTCTACTTTGGTGAAGATGATTCACCTGAAAAAATATACAATGACATAATTCAAGCTGGAGCTGGTGTGAATAATCCAGAGGCGGTCAAGGTAGTTTCTACAGATGGGGCAAAGATTGTAAAGCGAATTTTGATAGATGAAATTGGTGTTGAGTTTGTAAGAGACGTAAATGGTATACTTGAGTTCACAGAAGAAGGAGCTCATTCCGTTAGAAGGATAATTTTCTCAGGTGATAAAACTGGTAAGGCAATAATATCAAAGCTTATAGAGAGATTGAAAAGCTTTAGAAACGTTAAGATACTTGAGAAGCATGTAGCTATAGATCTTATAACTTGGCAATTTAATTCGAAAGACAGGTTAAGAATGTATAGAGATAGAACTTGTCTTGGTGCGTATGTATTGGATAACGAGACAGGTAAGGTGAAGAATATTCTTTCTAAGGTTACTGTTTTGGCAACTGGTGGAATGGGGAAGATATATTTACACACTACTAATCCTGATACAGCTACAGGTGATGGTTACGCTATGGCGTATAGGATAGGGGCTGAAATAATTAATATGGAGTATACACAATTCCATCCAACTACTTTGTATCATCCTCTAAAAAGAAATTTCCTAATTTCTGAATCTGTAAGGGGCGAGGGGGGAGTAATAGTAAACTCGAAGGGTGAGAGATTTCTATTTAAGTATGATTCCAGGGGAGAATTAGCACCAAGAGATATAGTAACAATAGGTATTATATCAGAGTTAACAGAAAGTAAAGAAGAGTGTGTATTCTTGGATGCTAGAAAGGTTGGAAATAAGGATAGACTAAAATATAGATTTCCAGTGATATTCTCAACTTTGGAGAGTATCGGAATTGATATGTCAAAGGACTTAATACCAATAGTTCCTGCATTTCATTTCCAGTGTGGTGGTGTTAAAACAGATACTTATGGTAGAACCAATATAAAGAGATTGCTAGCTATAGGTGAAGTTGCGTGTACAGGATTACACGGGGCAAATAGATTAGCAAGTACTTCTTTACTAGAAGGTGTTGTTTTTGGATATAGAGCTTCAAAGTTTGTTTTGGAGAATATAACTAAAAGTACATTTAGAGAATTTCCGGATGTATTACCGTGGATTGATACGGGACAAGAATTTCCAGACCCTGTTCTCATTAAGCAGGATTGGGATTACGTTAAGAATATTATGTGGAACTATGTAGGGCCAGTTAGAACAAGAAAAAGATTAAAAAGAGCACTAACCGATCTGAAAAACTTACTTAATGGCATAGAGAGTTTCTATAGAGATGTGAAAATAAATAGAGATATAATAGAACTTAGGAATGGTGTCCAAACAGGGTTTATTGTGGCATTATCTGCTTGGTCTAATAGAGAAAGTATTGGTAGTCATTATAGGGTAGATTAGGTGCTGAGGAATCCTCCATCTATTGGTATTATTGCACCATGTACATATGAAAATAGATCGCTTGATAATGCTAGTACAACCTTTGCAACGTCTTCTGGCTTTCCTATCCTTTTTGCTGGAATTCTATCCCAGAATTTAAACCCTGATGCTATCATTTTTACATCAATCTTAAGAATTGTTTTTGCAGCTATTTTTTTTGTTCCTTCTGTGACTATACCTCCAGGAAGAATTGCATTGATCCTAAATCCCTTACCTGCGTATTCTTTTGCCAGTGCTCTTGTTATAGCTATTACTCCAGCTTTACTAGCGGTATAATGTGCAAGTCCTTTTGCAAAAGGTAGTATTGCCTCTATTGACGAAATATTCACTATTATTCCACCTTTTTTCCTCTTAAGGTTACTATTGATCATTTTTTGGCACATCCAAAAGCATGATTTTAGATTTATATCGATAGTTTTATCTAAAAATTCTTTATCCACATCCAAAAAATCCCTAAATTGATAGATTCCTAAGTTATTTACTAAAATGTCAGGTTCTTTGTTTTTGATATAATTCCAGAGCTTATCTATTTCATCTTTGGTTGACAAATCACAATGAAATACTTCTATTTTTAGATCGTTCTCTTCAAATTCCTTTTTTAGTTTATCTAAGGATTCTTTATTGTAGTCTACTGCGTATATTTCTGAGCCTGCTTCAGCAAGAATTCTAGCTATTGCTTTACCTATTCCACTTCCTGCGCCTGTTATCATAGAGGTTTTTCTATCAAGAGAGATAAGTTTGGTAATATTTTCTCTCATATTAAACTCCAAATTTGTTTTGGTTTTGTGAGTAAACCAAATTACATATGATTTCAGAAACTTTTTGAATGTATTGATTTTTTATCATATTGTATTCATCTGTGTTTATGTTGTTTGGTAACCTGTCTTTAAGATCTATAATACCTATTACTAGATTTGTCATTATAACTTGATCTACAAAAGAAATATTGTCGATTAAAACAAATTTATTTTTGAATCTAGAAATAACATTTTCAAACACTAGGGAGATTATTTCATTTATAGTAGTACCTATCTTGTTACTGTATATAAGACCTTCTCTGAAGAATATCTTTATAACACTAGTATTTGAATCTATGTACTCTATAGCTAAACTAACTATTTTAGTTATGAATTCTTCTATGGATTTGCATTCTGATAGATCGGTGTTTGATACAAGATCGGAAAAATCATTTACACTCTTCCTAATAATGCTGTTTAATAACCCTTCCTTACTTAAGAAGTAGTAATAAATCATAGCCTTATTTACATTTGCTTCCTTAGCAACTTCATCCATAGAGGTTGCATCAAAACCTTTTGTACAAAATAACCTTATAGCAGAAGATATTATTTTCTCCTTAGGTGAAGAGTCCTTCATTTTTATTTAACCTACCAGTTAGTTAATAATAAATGGTATTTTATACTTTTGTCAAGTTTTTGATAGAGTGTTTCGAAAGATGTTTTCGTTTTTCTTTTTTTTGAACTTAGTTATTGATTTAAACTAACTACTAGATTTATGAAAGTAAATTATAGTAGAGCATTCAAAAATGTTTATTTACTACTTAAAATTGTCTATAAACACATCTAAAAATTAGATAACTTCTTAGAAAGGTCTTTCTCTTAAAGAGACTACTTTTATTAGAAGTTATGAAACAAAAGTACAATATGGCTAATTGTTTAGTTATGTGTTAATCGAAAGTTTTTCAGAGATGTTACTCTCACACTTAAAAGTATTAAGATTATATCTAGTAAATTGGGTAATTACTTAAAAGACTCACAAAGAAACTATTTTTCTTTAGATAGTATATAAATAAGATAGGTTATATGAGTAAGTTTAAGTCACATAACAGAGGTAACATAATGGAAATTGGTAGAATAATTTGCGAAGAAGAATGCAAGAAGGAAAAACTAAAAGATAAGTTGAGGACATACCTAGAAGAACTCAATAGTATGTATTGTACTATTGATTTTATGTTTGAATAAAATCTGGTACAGATTGATAATACATTTTATCTTCGGTTGTGTGCGTGGCAATAGATGAAGGGATAATTTGATATACGGTTTTTAGGTGTTTGGAAAGTTTTGTGTAGTTTCTTACAAAATTTAGTGCATGGATAGGGTTTTGAGTGGAATGAGGCCTACAGGGTATTTACATCTTGGTAACTATGTTGGTGCTCTTAGGCAGTGGGTTAATCTTCAGGATGATTATGAATGTTTTTACATGGTTGCTGATCTTCATGCTATGACCACTGATTTTGATGGAGGTATTGATTTAAAAGGTCTTACTATTGAGATGGTTATAGACTGGTTAGCGTGTGGTATTGATCCTAATAAGAGCGTTGTTTTTGTTCAATCTATGGTACCGCAGCATGTTGAACTTTTCACAATTTTATCCATGATAACTCCATTGGGATGGCTTGAGAGAAACCCTACTTACAAGGATGCAAAGGAAAATATTAAAGATAAAGATTTAGGTAATTTAGGTTTTTTAGCTTATCCTGTTTTACAAGCAGCTGATATTGTTATCTACAAAGCTAGTAGGGTTCCTGTTGGTAAAGATCAGTTACCTCATTTAGAGATAACTAGAGAGATTGTCAGAAGGTTTAATTATCTTTTTGGTAATGTGTTTCCTGAGCCTCAGCCTATACTTGGTGAGGTTTCTAATCTTTATGGTGTTGACGGTAGAAAGATGAGTAAGAGTTATGGAAATGCTATATATGTAAAAGATTCGAAGGATGATGTATACAAGAAAGTAAAGATGATGGTAACTGATATAAATAGGGTAAGGAGGAGTGATCCTGGAAATCCGGATGAGTGTAGAACTTTCCCGCTTTATAAAATTTTTTATAATGAGATAGTTGATCAGGTTATTATGGAGTGTACTAGTGCTAAAATAGGTTGTGTTGAGTGCAAGGATAGGATTGCTAGAAAAGTTATTGAGTTTCTTGAACCCATTAGAGAAAAGAGATATTATTATGAGAAAAATAAGGATGAAGTTATTGATATATTGAAGGAAGGATCTAAGAAAGCTAGAGCGATTGCGGAGAAAACTATGGAAGAGGTTAGGGAAGCTGTAAAGATTAAATTTTAGAAAATTTTTGGAGGTGTATATATGTCCTATAATATTTTGGTTGCAGGTGGTGCTGGTTATATTGGTTCGCATGTTTGTAAGGTTCTCTATAGGAAAGGATTTAATGTTATAATTTTTGATAATCTTTCTCACGGGTATGAATTTCTTGCTAAGTATGGTAAATTTATTTTAGGGGATATTGGGGATAGAAAGCAGTTAGATTTGGTTTTTAAAAATTACAAGATAGATGTTGTGATGCATTTTTGTGCTTACATTGAGGTTGGTGAATCTGTTCAAAACCCAAGAAAGTATTATGTTAATAACTTGTACAACGCTATAAACTTATTTGAGGCTATGCTGGATAACGGTGTTGACAAGGTTATTTTTTCTTCTACTGCAGCTGTTTATGGTATGCCTAAAAACGTACCCATAGATGAAGAAGAAGATAAAAACCCAATAAACCCATATGGTAGAACAAAGTGGATGATAGAACAAATTCTTAAGGATTATTCAGACTCTCACGGGCTTAGATACGTTGCGTTTAGGTATTTTAATGCGGCTGGTGCTGATCCAGATGGTGAACTTGGGGAAGCGCATGATCCTGAAACTCATCTCATTCCTCTGGTTTTAGATGCTGCAATGGGTGTTAGAAAATCGATAAAGGTTTTTGGTGTTGATTATCCGACCCCTGATGGTACGTGTATAAGAGATTATATTCACGTCAATGACCTTGCTTTAGCTCATGTTAAGGGGGTTGAGTATCTGCTAAATGGTAATGTCTCGAACTATTTTAATCTTGGTAATGGTAAAGGGTTTAGCGTTAGGGAGATAATCGAGAGTGTTAAAAAGGTGACGGGTAAAAACTTTTTAGTTGAGGAGGTTGAGAGAAGACCAGGAGATCCTGCTATATTGGTAGCCAAGAGCGATAAAGCTAGAGAAGTTTTAGGTTGGGTACCTGAGTACGGGATCGAGGATATTATAAAGCATGCGTGGGTTTGGCATCAAAAACTTAAATATGGTAGTTCTAACCCCAAGCCTCAGATTTAAATTTGCCCCTTTCAATTTTTAAATCATTTAATAAAACATTTTCTATTTCTTTTACAAACGAAGTGTTACCGCAGGCATAGAAAATATCTTCAGTTCCGTCTATATTATCAAGTATTAAATCTTTTGTTATTCTTCCTCTTAATCCCTTCCAATCTTCCCCATCGTATCTTGTTGTTGTAATGAATCCTTTGAATCTTGTATCTTTAAGCATTTCTTTTATCTCTTCTTTGTATATAAAATCATTCGGTGTCCTAAAACTGTAGAAAAGTATTACGTTAATATTAAGCATTTTATCATATATATACTTCATAGCTGATCTTATGGGTACTATTCCGCTACCTGCTGCAAAGAATACTATGCTTTTTATTTGGTTATCCTCAAATATAGGATGCCCAAAAGGGCCAGCAATAAAAAATTTTGTTCCTTCTTTTGTTAGGGATTCGTCATGAATTTTGGTTGTAAAGTATCCCCCCTCCACTAATTTTATTGTTATACCTATCAGTCCATTTTTCTCTGTTTCTGTTGGGGATGTAGCTATTGAATATGCTCTTCTCTTTTTTTTGTCTTCTGCTTCTTCAGGAAATGCTATCATAACAAAATGCCCTGGCCTATATTGGAAATTGTCTATACTGAAATAAAAACTCTTTACACCTTCTGCTTCTTTCACTATCTTTTTTATTTCTACTATACCTTGAAATAGACTTTTTGCACCTACCATATTACCTCCTCTTAATCACTACTAATATTATAAAAATTTGTTTTTAAAAGTCAAAAATTTTCGTAGTATTTCCCAAAAGTATAATCTATTATCTATATCTCTTTTCCATAACCTTTTAAGAAATCTTTGGTATGTAATTCTGTA
>JBKBIJ010000060.1:0-10824 GCA_046299455.1 Brevinematia bacterium
CTGTAGGCACTTCTTTTACATAACTTCTAAATAGCTAATACGTACCAAAAATCAATTTATTAAATTTCTTTTTCCGTCCTTTCTCTTATAAGATTATTTGGAGAAATTTTACTTCTGTTCTATAACTTCCAAGCAAAAGTAGTTTCTCTTGAGTAATAATCCCTTTTTAAGGGATTATCAAATTACATTAGTATATTTCTATATCCTTAAATAGAAAAAATATTTTTGATAGGCTAATTTTACATCTTTGGTTTTTAGAATGATAAAAGAAGTTATGAATGCAGCAATCTAAAACTCAAAATATTGTTTTATAGAAAAATACCTATCTCCAGAATCTGGTAGGATAGTTAACACCTTCTTACCTTTACCTAATTTTTTAGCAACCTTTAGAGCTGCAAAAACATTAGCACCAGAAGATATACCAGCAAATATTCCCTCACCTCTAACTAAAGCTTGAGTTGCTTTATATGCATCAAAATCAGATACTTTAATAACATCATCTATAATAGAAGTGTCAAGTATAGGTGGAATAAATCCAGCACCAATTCCTTGAATCCTATGAAATCCAGGTTTGCCACCACTCAAAACAGGAGACCCCTCAGGTTCAACTGCAAAGACCTTAATATTCGGACAAACCCTCTTCAGAACCCTACCTACACCTGTTATAGTACCACCAGTACCCACACCAACAACAAAAGCATCTATCCCACATCCCATAGTTTCAATTATCTCAACCGCAGTGGTTTTTTCATGAATATTAGGATTAGAAGGGTTAGAGAACTGATCAAGCATAACAGCACCCGGAATCTTATTCAAAAGATCATGAGCTTTCCTAACAGCACCATCCATACCAGCCTCACCAGGCGTAACAATAACCTCAGCTCCATAACTTTCAATAATGTAAACCTTCTCCAAACATAACGTCTCAGGTATAACTATTATACACCTATACCCCTTAAGCTTAGAAATCAAAGCTATAGCAATACCAGTATTGCCACTCGTAGGCTCAATTATAACACTATCCTTATTAATAACACCTCGGCTCTCAGAATCTTCTATCATAGCTAAAGCAACCCTGTCCTTAATAGAACCACCAGGCGACATAAATTCAACCTTAACATAAACATCAGCCATACTATCATCAACAAGATTCCTAAGCCTAACTATTGGAGTATTAAAAAACAAATCAAACACACTATTACAAATAGAAAAACCCCCCTTCTTCAAAACCCTATCATTCACAACCAAATTCTCCATAAATAAAATTATAAAACATTTTGTTTAATTTTTCAAATTTTTCTTTATTATATTTTTAACTTTTTCAACAAAATATTTCTACTTTTTTCAGAATTTGTTTTAACAAGATACTAAAAAAATAACTAATTTAGATAAGGCTTTCCAAAGAAGCAATTACATGTTTTACTAAAACTAAAAATCCATAGAATCAACTACTTTCAATGTAATATCAATATCTTTTTGCGAATGAGAGAAGGATAGAAACCAGGACTCAAAAGGTGATGGAGGTATAATTATTCCACTGTTTAAGAGTTTATGAAAGAACTCTGAAAAAATTTTTCTATCTGAGGTCATAGCATCTGAAAAGTTCAATACTTTGTCTCTTTGAGTAAAGAAAACCGAAAAAATCGTTTTAAATCTATTTACCAAAACATTAACACCTTTATTCCTTAACTTTTTTGAGAGTATAGTTTGTAAACCATCTGAAAGGGCTTTTACAAGATCTTCCAAGTATCTATAATCTAATTTTTTTATAATTGAAAGGGTGGTTATTCCAGCAACTACAGCTATTGGATTTCCAGAGAGTGTTCCCGCTTGATAAACATCTCCAGAAGGTGCAAGAATAGACATAATATCCCTTCTACCGCCAAAGCAAGCAAGAGGAAAACCACCACCTATTATCTTACCAAGGCATGTAATATCTGGTTTAACATTCAATAAATTTTGAACACCATAAGAACCAAACCTAAAACCTGTTATAACTTCATCGAAAATCAAAAGTATACCTTTTTCCATACACATCTTACTAACGTTTTGAACAAAATTATCTACAGGTAAAACAACACCCATGTTTGCTGGTATAGGTTCAAGTATTACACAAGCTATATCTTTAGTATTTTCAATAACCTCTTGGAACTTAGGAAGGTCATTAAAAGGCAAAAGTATAGTATCATTCACTACACTATCTGGGATACCTCTACTAGAAGGTTTTGGCATAGCAGCTACACCTGAACCAGCTGATAAAAGAAAGTAATCAGCATGTCCATGATAACATCCTTCAAACTTAATTATCTTATTTCTACCGGTAAAAGCCCTAGCCAATCTGATAGCACTCATACAAGCTTCAGTACCAGAATTAACAAATCTAACCATCTCAATGGAAGGAATACACTCTGATATCATCTTTGCAAGAATATACTCAAATTCGGTAGTTAAACCATAAGTAGTACCATATCTAACTTGCCTTTTTACAGAATCAACAACATCTTTATGGGCATGACCAAGTATAAGAGCCCCCCATGACATGATATAATCAACATATTTATTATTTTCAACATCTACTATTTTTGAACCATACCCCCTCTTAACAAAAATCGGAATACCACCAACTTGATAGAAAGATCTAACGGGGGAAGAAACTCCCCCAGGTAAGTATTTTTTAGATTCTTCAAACACTTCTTTATTTGATTTGAAACCTCTAGAATTCATCGTCTTTATCACCATTCTTTAATGCCTCTATTTTAAGCTCAGGAGTAAGCCTTAGAAATGCCTTGTCCACATTCTTTACGAATAAACTAACCCTATCCAAAATTCTGTCAGCTTCTTCGTAAGAGATTTTATTAACATTTTTCATCCATTCCAATGCTTCGTCTGTTATAGTATCATACTCTCTAGGCAATATTCTATCCTGAATAATACTTCTATAGTTTTCAAAAATTTCTTTCGGATCGCTAAGTTCAATCCCTTTAAGGTATAATAACGCCCTAACACAACCTAAAACAGCATTAAAAGACTTCTGGACTACTGTCGAAAAATCACCATCTTGTAAGTATTCCTCAGCTTCATAAACTTCCCTAAGAGATTCAAACAAAGAAATCGATATTATATCAAGCAGACTGCCAGCACATTCACCTCTTTTAGCAGCTTCTATAACGAAATCTCTATTTTGTCCCCAATCTCTATAAACCTCAGGTTCTTCAGATTTACTTCCAACCCTAGTAAAAACAGAAATTTCTCTTTTTATAATATCTAAATCAAATCTTTTCAAGAACTCTCTAAAACTCTCTACTTCATTCCTATTTTGTTTGTATATTTCAACAATCTTTTTAACAGCCAAAGGTACCTTTTTGGAAGGTAATTTAAGAACAGCATTTCCTATCACCGCATTCTCTTCATATGGGTACCCCCCTAAATACATGAGGTAAAACGGTATTGTACCATCATTATTGGTAATAGAATTACCGCTAAATCCAATATCACCTATATGGTGTTGACCACAAGAATTTGGACAACCAGAAATGTTTATTCTGATATTCTCAAGATCTTCTACTTCTCTAGCAATAGCCTCTGCTAAATTATATGGATAAGTTATTGCAAGTTTACAAGAATAAGCACCAGGACAAGATGTTATCAATGGTAAAACTGAACTAGATACTAACCCACTGTCCATTAGTTCACCAAATACAGCTGGTAAAAACTCATCCCTAACCCAAGGCAAAAGTACATCTTGTCTTTGTGTCATAACTACATAACCAGCACCATAATCCTGAGAAATCCTAGATATAAATTCCAAATCACTAGGCTTCAAGTTGCCCAAAGGTATACGAATCATAACAGCATTATAACCATCCTGCCTCTGAGGATAAACATCATTAGAAATCCAATTAGAATATTTAGCCAAAGACTTAACATACCCATATTTCTCAACATAAGATAAATCAACATTTCTAACCTTATCGTTTCCATCTCTACCATATACACAAGGAGCAGGATGAGGGAAATTACTAATATATTTATCTAAATCTTCCTTCAAATTCATATGTTTCTTGACTCTTTCATATTCTTCAAAAACATGTTTTCTAAACTCATCTATACCTAACCTAGCAACAAGAAATTTTATCCTAGCCTTACTCCTAAGTTTTCTCTCTCCTTCTCTGTGAAATACCCTTATAACAGCTTCAGAAAGATAATACACATCTTCAGTATCAACAAAATCAGTTAACAAATTACCAACCATAGGAATAGCCCCTAAACCACCACCAACATAAACCCTAAAACCTCTAATCTCTTTTCCATCAATCTCCTTTTTAGTAGCAACAAAACCTAAATCATGTATCTTAACCATACCCCAATCACTCTCGGATTCAGACCAGGCTATCTTAAACTTCCTTGGTAAAGTTGTAGTCAAAGGATGTCTAAGAAAATACCTCACCATATACATAGCATACGGAAGAACATCAAAAACTTCATCCTTAGATATACCAGTAAAAGGAGAAGCAGTAATATTTCTAACAGTGTTTCCACAAGCTTCCTTCGAAGTAAGCCCAACCTTAGCCATATCCCTAAAAAGAGATGGAATATCTTCAAGCTTGACATAATGTAACTGCAAATCTTGTCTAGTAGTTATGTGAGCAACACCACTACCAGCATACCTCTTAACCATATCTGAAACAGCACTCAATTGGCGAAAATTTATAACACCAAGAGGTAGTTTTATCCTGACCATGTGCATCCCCTCAGGATAATGCCTAACCCCATATATACCATGAGTAGACCTAAAAGAAAGAAACTTTTCAGGACTCATCTTACCAGACAAAAACCTGGCTATAACCTCCTCGACCTCTCTTATCTCCGCTTCCCTATCAAAACCCTTGTGAATATCAAATATATCAACATACTCCTCACCAACCATAAATACCTCCTAAAACTAAATTATATACAATTTACTTCACATTTTCAACTTTTTAAATAATAAAAAACTTGATTTTTAAAAAGATTACTTTTTAAAATTTTGAAAAAAAGGAGGATGCAAAGTGGAATTTAGCGTGAACCAGAGCATGGATTTAAGAGGTGTTAAGTGCCCTTTCAATTATGTTAGAACTAAAATAAAATTAAGTGAGATGAAATTGGGTGATATTTTAGAGATATTTATAGATGATGGTGAACCCATAAGAAACGTACCTAAAAGTCTCGAACAGGATGGGCATGAAATAATTTTAGTTGAAAAAGTCAATGATTCATTCAGGGTAGTTATAAGGAAGAAAGTGTAGCTATGTATTTTGTAATTGGAATTAATCATAACACAGCTAATGTTGATGTGAGAGATAGGTACTACGCAACATCAAACTCTCTCAAAATGTATTACGATAAACTAAGTTTTATTGAAGAAGTAGTTATAATATCTACATGTAATCGTTTCGAGATATATGGGCATACTAGTAGATATTCAAAAAATGAGATAAACAATATTATACTTTCATCATTGAATGTACTACCTAGTGATAGGAGATTTTTTTATTTCATAACCTCAGAAGATGCTATAAGGCACATATTCAATGTAGCAAGTGGACTAGATTCAAAAATAATCGGCGAATCCCAAATATACGACCAAGTTAAGAAGAGTTATTACTATGCTTTGAGTATAAGAAAAACTCGTTATTTCCTTAATAAACTTTTTCAGAAAGCTTTATTTGTCGCAAGCAAAGTCAGAAAAAAATATTCAATAGGAGATGGAAACGTATCATTAGGAAGTATAATAAAAAACGAAATATCTAAAGTATTTAGAAGTCCTAAAATACTAATAGTTGGAACAGGAGAAGTTGTAAAAAGTATCATTCCTCATCTAAAAACGATTTCTAACAACATAAGATTAATATCAACAAAACACCTAGATAGAGCAATCAGTTTATCAAGAACTTTCAATATTAATTTTGGTAAATTTAGAAGTCTTAAAAAGATAATCAAAGACTACAATGTCATAATAACAGCTACAAATTGTCCTTTCCCAATAATAGATAACAAATATCTTAAGAAAATAAAATATAACACTCTAATTTTCGATCTAGCAATACCTAGAAACGTTAAAATTGATTTTATTCCAAACAATATAAAACTATATAATATCGATGATATATGTGAAATCAGTAATGAAAATATCAGCGACAGAAAAAGTTTCGTCTTACCAGCTAAGGAACTTATTAACCATGAGGTAATGAATTTTATGGACAGTATAAAGTGTGATCTTTCTAAAAGAAAGATATTAATAGGCAGTAGGAAAAGCAAATTAGCCCAAAAACAAGTAGAAGAATTCTTTTCAATGATTTCAAAGAAAATACCATCACTCAAAGTAAGATTTGAAGTAAAGTACTTTGACACAACAGGCGATTTAGACAAAGAAACACCAATATACAAGATAGAAGGTAGCGATTTCTTTACTGATATAATAGAAGAAAAACTAGAAAAAGGTGAAATAGACATTGCTATACATAGTGCAAAAGATCTACCAGACATACACAAAGACAACTTAATAACCATATCAATAACGGAATCTATAGATAAGACTGACTGCCTTGTACTCAGAAGAGATCTAAAAAATTATTCAATAAACACAATTCCCTCCAACTCCATAATAGGTGTATCAAGTAGAAGAAGAATAGAGCAATTAAAAAAAATCAGACCAGATTTATTAACAAAAGACATAAGAGGAAATATAGAAGAAAGATTATCAAAACTAGACAATGGTGAATATGACGGAATAATAATGGCAACAATTGCGTTGAAAAGACTTGGACTAGAAGATAGGATATCTGAAGTTCTACCTACAACCATATTTGACACAAATCCACTTCAAGGCTCCTTAGCAATACAGATAAGAAAAGAGGATATAAAAAAATTTTTATTTCTTCTAAAACTAGATAGTAGAACAAAGATAGTATTCGATACTATTGACAACGAACTGGAAGAAGAATTAATTAATCTTGTAAATAAATACTACTGGCAAAAGTTCGTAGCATTCAAAAAAACTGTCCTTAAAAATCCAGATAAAATCATAAAAGCTAACGATAATTCTATACTAAATAATATAAATAAAATACTTGAATCAGAAGGAAACTACGAAAGCCCACTAATAAAAACTTCTAAAAACTATTAATCCAATCTACTACATCCTTAGCCCAATACGATATTATCAAATCAGCACCAGCTCTTTTAATAGAAGTCAAAATCTCAATAGCAACTTCCTTTTCATTAACTATCCCCTCCCTAGAAGATATTTTTATGATAGAGTATTCACCACTAACGTTATAAGCAGCAATAGGCACGTTAAAATGATTTCTAACCTCTCTTATAACATCTAGATACGATAAAGAAGGTTTGATCATCACTATATCAGCTCCTTCTTGAATATCCCTTTCAACTTCGATCAAAGCCTGCCTTATATTTCTAAAGTCCATCTGGTACATTTTCCTATCACCAAATTTAGGAGAAGAATTAGCAATATCTCTAAACGGACCATAAAAGTTTGACGAATATTTAGCAGAATAAGACATTATAATTCTATCCTTAAATCCATTTTCGTCTAAAACTTGGCGTATTTTTCTTACTTGGAAATCAGCCATCGCTGAAGGAGCCAAAATATCTGCACCAGCTTTAGCATAATTAAGAGCAATTTTAGACAAAACATCTATCGTTTTATCATTATCGATTCTACCGTCAACAACAATACCACAATGCCCATGAGACGTATAACCACACAAACAAACATCTACTGCAACAACAACATCAAGATTATCTTTTATACTTTTTACAGCTCTGCAAACAACATTATCCTCACGAATACTATAAGAACCAATGTCATCCTTAAGATGCTCATCAATAACACCAAACAATAGTATACCTTTTATTCCTTTATCAACTAATTTCTTAACCTCCAAAACTAACTTATCAACACTATACCTATATACACCAGGAAAACTTTTTATCTCCTCCACAACTCCAACTCCATCAACAACAAAAAATGGAGCTACAAAATCATCAATATTTAATTTAACTTCACTAATCAAATCCCTTATATTCTTTGAGGACCTAAGTCTTCTTAGCATAACGGAAGTTTCAAATTATAAAATACACAATATTAACTAATCCATTTTATAGAACAACCCATAGACGGATATTGTTCTGAAGGTGGTTGCTTGCCATCTATAAGTAAATAGCATGCCTCTTTTAAGTCTTCTTTCTTAACGTTATTGATATCTTTCCAATTATCATCAAATCTACCATGATAGAAAAGCTTCATATCCTTATCAAGGAGGAATATATCTGGAGTACACTCAGCACCATAAGATCTAGCTACACTCTGGTCCTTATCAACAAGATAAGGAAAAGGTATATTCCATTCATCTATTCTTTTTATCATTTCTTCAACAGAATCATCAGGATACTCTTTATTAGCAGAATTTGAATTTATAGCAACAACATTTATACCCTTATCAACTATCTCTTGAGAAAGTTTTATCAGTCTCGGCCATATTGCCCTTGCATAAGGACAATGGTTACAAGTAAAAACAACTAAAAGTCCCTTACTACCCATAAGATCATCAGATGAGTAATAATTACCATAAGGATCTTGAAGCCTAAACTTTTCCATAACTTTACCAATATCTATATTTCTAGATTCAACAGCCATAAAACCTCCTTTTACAAAAATATAAACAAAACAATTTAAATAGTCAAAATACTACAACAATTATAGTATATAACTTCTCAAAATATTACTTTTCAACTTACTATAGAGGCTGCTTCAAAAGTACAACTTTTCTCGGGCTTTTTCTCTCCTTTACTCTTACCAATCTTATTCAGATAGACTTTTTTATGTATTTCCACATCCTAAATTTCTAGGAATAGTATTTTTTAGATTGATCCTCTATTAGAGTTTTCTGTTACAATACCCATTCTTCTAAGGACTTAGAAGAATTTCTTAGTGATATCCTTTACATATTAACAGTAGTCCTTTCATACAGATTATTTGAACAATTGTTCTTTGCGATACTTTCATTTCATCCTTACTAAATAAGGGTAGCTCCTTCAAACTAAAGACTACTTTTAAGAGGATATACAATAATAGGAAAGTTATCATCATAACTGAAAAGATGAGATTATGTTGAAAATTTCAATTTCTTGAAACCTTCTCTTGTTCCCTCTTAAAAGTTATTTGTAGAATTGTCAACCTCACTAAGGAAAAGTAATCTTATTGAAAGTCTTTTAGAGTTATTGAAAGGATATTTTTAGATTGTCGAGAAAAATAATTGTACCTAGAGAAAAGACATAAGAATATTTTTGAGACAACTCACTTATTATTCCCTAAAAACAAAAAGTATACAACCTAATCATCAAACTATACAAAGAAAACAAACAATGATAAACAAAAGAGAAGAAAATAGAGATAAAGTTTTCTTAAACACTAATGTACTTTCTTAGCTCCATCTCAGTTTTCGGACCTATACACTTAATCTCAACATTAGCAGGTATTGAATTATATCTTTTTATAAAGTTTCTGACTGTTGATGGGGATGTGAATATTATTTCATCAATAAGCGAAAAATCTATATCCGGCAAATACTCAGGCATTATATTTCTGTAGGCTATACACTCTTCAACTTCAAACCCTAGTTTAGAAAAACCATAACCAAGACCTTTGTCTGACAAATCTGATCTTGGCATGAATATCCTGCCAGGTTTTACATTCCTAAATTCTTCTAGTAATCCCTCAGATGATTCATTTTTAGGTACTAAATCCGGAATTATTCCATAATTTTTAAGCATATTAGCGGTTGATAAACCAATAGCAGAAATTTTAACATTTTTTAAGTATCTACTATCCAGTCCAATATCAAAAAGACTTTTAAAAAAATATAAAACACCATACCTGCTACAAAACACTAACCAGTCAAAATCACCATCACAAACTCTCCGTACATAAGTCCTAAGTTCCGAATAATCTTCTAGAGGTACAATCTTAACCATAGGCACATGAAATATTATACCATCTTCAAAAAATCTCTCTTCAGATATTCCTGTAAAAAGTATCTTCTTTTTTGAAACGTACCAATTCAACGTAGTAGAATAATCAACAACTTTGCCAACAATAAAAATAGCAGGTGGTTTTATCCCATTCTTCAAAACATCATCCGACATTTTGCTTAGAGATGAAAACACAAATTTTTGGTTTACCGTTGAAATGTTTTGTAATACCACAACAGGTGTGTTTGGATCAAAGCCCGATATATTAATAAGGTTTTTAGCAATTTCTTTAACATTTTGAACTCCCATATAAATTACAAGAGTTTGGTTACTAGTTATCCTTTTCCAATCGATTAGACTAGAAGTTTTATCTTTATACTCGTGCCCTGTTATAAAAGTAACCATAGGTGAACAAGACTTACTTGTTAGTGGTATACCTAGTATAGAAGCACCAGCAAAAGCTGAAGTAACACCAGGAACTACTACATAATCTATACCGTTTTCCTTAAGTAACTTTTCTTCCTCCTCAAGTTTAGCAAAAATCGAAGGATCACCTCCTTTCAATCTAACAACTTTTTTACCTTCTCTAACTCTGCTTACTATAAAATTACATATTCCTTCAACCCTATTTGAGAAATGATCACTAGAAAATACTTCAGCACAAACTTTCTCACAATCATCCCTACAATATTCTAGAACATCAACACCACATAGATAATCATAAACAACAACATCACACTGTGATAATATTTTCGCACCCCTCACTGTTATTAGTCCTTTATCACCAGGACC
>JBKBIJ010000061.1:0-10553 GCA_046299455.1 Brevinematia bacterium
GAGTACATAGTTATAGCAAGAGTTGGAGGGGAAGATTTTTATCAAAAGAGTTCATAAGGATATACACAAAAAGTTATTAAAAGAACTATAGTTTACAAATACAGGTGGTGTTTGTGTTAGGTGTTATTTAACCATTGAGGGGATTTAGTGTATAATATAACACTCGTCCTAAGGAAGAAAGGCTTTTATACCCTCTCTCTAAGAGAGGGTATAAGAGAGATAAGTGAGAGTGAATTATGACATTATAGAAGAGGGTTTTTTAGAGTTTGCTATGAGTATTTGGTGATTTTTGATATTTATCAACATTAGGTTAAGAATAAACAAGCTTATCTAGTACTCTGTATTGTACTGCTTCAGCGATATGGTTATCTTTTATGCTTTCAGATTCCTCCAAGTCTGCTATGGTCCTAGATATTTTCAATATCTTATGATAAGATCTCATGCTTATTTTAAACTTGGACATTATAACTTCGAGTAACTTTTTTGAAGATTCTGAAACATTACAAATTTGATCAATATATGCGGGTGGTATTTTAGAGTTTGTTATTGAACCTAGTCCCAGTTTCTCAAACCTTTCTCGCTGTATTTCTCTAGCTCTAATAACTCTATCTCTATAGTATTTTGAATCGTATGAATTAGTACTCTTTTCAACTACTTCATTAAACTTAACTCTTGGTACCTCTATGTGCATATCTATTCTATCTATGAAAGGGGTTGTTATCTTGCTAAGGATTTTAATAATGTCAGATGAAGAGTATAAATTATCTGTATTATCTTTAGCTATATTCATTGCGGAAACAAACATAAAATTTGCAGGGAAGATAACACTTCCTTCTGCTCTCGATACTGTTATAAAACCTTCTTCAAGTGGTTGTCTCATAACTTGTAAAACATTTGATTTGAACTCCTGTAGTTCATCGAAAAATAAAACACCATTATGAGCTAGACTAACTTCACCAGGTTTAGGTATTCTACCTCCACCAATTATAGATACATCCGAGGAGGTATGATGAGGGGATCTAAAAGGCCTCTCAGAGATTATTCCTTTCCCGTCTAGCATTCCTGCAATGCTGTAAATTTTTGTAGTTTCTATAGTCTCTTTCATGGTCATTGGTGGCATAATAGTAGGTATTCTTCTTGCTAGCATAGTTTTACCGCCTCCAGGTCCCCCAATCATAAGTATATTATGTCCACCAGCAACAGCTATCTCTATAGCCCTTTTAGCAGAATATTGTCCTTTGACATCAGAAAAATCTAAATGAAAATCCATATCCCTTTTAAAACTTTCTCCTCCCACCAAACGTTCCAGAAAACAATTACCACTTATAAAATCAACAGCTTCTTTCAAGGTACTAACAGGGAAAATGTTTATATGATCTGCAACAATACTACACTCTCTTTCATTGCTTTTAGGTACAAAAACGTTCTTAAACCCATTTTCCATAGCAAATAAAATAACAGGTAATATCCCTTTAGTATACTTTACTTGACCATCAAGTGAAAGTTCTCCAACAAAAATGGTGTTGTTAATATCAACAATACCAGCGTCTTTAACCTGCTCAGAACCTATAAGTAAACCAATTGCTAGAGATAAATCTAAAATAGATCCTTCCTTTCTTATATAAGCAGGAGCTAAATTTATAAGAATCCTCTTCAGAGGAAAAGAATACCCGCTATTCAAAATAGAACTTCTAACCCTTTCCTTAGACTCCTTAACAGTAGTGTCCGGCAAACCAACAATATCAAAACTAGGTACTTTCGTTACAATATCAATCTCTACTTCAACAAGATAAACGTTAAGTCCAACAATAGAAGCAGAATAAACCTTCGTAACCATAAAACGACCTCCTATTTTTAATTAAACAAAAAAATGTAATCTTTATTACATAACACCTTTATGTATTATCTAAAGGTTTTATCAAAAATCATGTCTCAGGTCTAATTGTCTATTAACTAGATCCGAGGATAAATAATAGTTTTACCCTTTCGTTTGCTTGGTTTCCACTTTTATTTATATATTTTGCTTTCAAAGGTTCTTAAATGTAGAGGGTCAAAAGTTCAAATACCTAAATTTCTTTCTCCTAAGGTTATCTTTACAACTCATTTAGTCAATCACCTTTATTATAGTATTTCTATAATTATAAATAAAAGTAATGTCCTTAAAAGAAGTACTTTTTTAATGAGATATTCAATTTCTTATTCTTTTAACGTTTAATAGGAGTAGTAGGCGTTTTTGCTTTTAGGATAGATAATGATTTTGGGTTCTTGGTATCTGCCAAACGTATCTAAAGAGAAGGATGTAAGCATAAATCTTTTAGAGTTATTGAGAGAAATATTTTTTACATCGTCAAGGATAATGAAGTAATTGTACTTGTTCAAATTAGCTGGAGATGAGGGGATTTGAACCCCCGACCCCTGCCGTGCGAAAGCAGTGCTCTCCCGCTGAGCTACATCCCCAATTACAGTAAAATTATGTTATACGTAACCAAGTGAAGCAAAGAAAACACAAACGTCAAAACACCAATCAAATCTCCATACTGATTTCTATAACTTAGAATTTTATCTTTTAATTCCATCTCGACGTTTATGAATTGAAGAATATAATGAAGACAAATGGAAGCACCAGAAAGTATAACAAGAGATGAAGGTACTAACGCACCAAGTAGAGTAATATCAGCGCTAGCAATATCAAGCTTAAAACCAAAATTAGGGGAAAATAAGTTCCATAAACCTACAAAAATACCGGCTATCCCTATCAAAAGATCAAATCTGCTTAACCTATTCAAAAACATTTCAAATTTGTCATTCCTAAAAATCTTTTTAGCAAGATCATAAGCAGAAAAAAAACCAAAAAACATACCACATAAACTAAACAAAATTACACCTACCATATAACCTCCAATATGATTATAATCCTAAACAAAATAATTTTCAAAATTAGATTTATGGTGTTTCAAAAATCTATACCTATACAAAAATTCAATCGTCTTACCCTATGTTCTCACCTTTTAGTAGACTATATATCTGTACCTATTCCCAAAAGTCAGTTTCAGAAATTTTTGAACTTCTCTCTACAAAAACGTCTGAAGTCTATTAGAAAATGTGTCAAAAATGTGTTTGTACTTTTCTTTGTTAGATATATCTACAATATCATCTATTTATCAGTAAAATTATAGAAATAGGATATGAAATTACTATCATTAATAAAACTGTTGTTTACTCTAAGAAATGTCTTAATTTTTCATCTTAAGTAAATATGTGTAGCTGCTAAAACTTTTATACTTCCAGATTAATATATAAACTCAAAACATTTAAAAGCTTAAGCAAAGAATGCTCTTTCTGTGGTAAGATTTGTTATCAAATATCATTTTGATTTTCTCTTACGTTCCCCCTTACGACTTATTTAGAAAGCTATTTTGTGATATTTTTTTACATAACTTCTTAAGGGTAATAGTTTGTTGGATTTATATCTTTAGGTTTTTCTCTATATTCTTCTGTTTAGAATAAAGTAACTGTATATTTATTATGTTTCTATCAAGTTGTTAAATATAATACACCATACTTGTCTATTCACTTTTTCACAAAAATGAGTTAAGTTGTAGTTTCGATATCCATAAGAAGCAATATCCTATCCTATTAAAGTAAGTGCTATTATTATAGTATTTGTTTTTATTTATAAATTCTAAAAGAGGTAGTTTTTGGGAGTTGAGTTTTATAAGCTTTGGGTGCATTTGTAAATTTAGTAAATCTTTGTAAGAATTCTTTACATTGAGTAGTTAACAAGCTAGCTCTAAAAGATTTTAGAAGGTAATTTAAATTGTACATGTAGGTAAATATTCTATATTCTTCTTAAGAAGCTGCCAATTTCTAAGTGATGTTTTTAAGTACAAGGTAATATTTTTTAAACACCCTTGACTCAATTTGAAAAAATTTTTTTCTGTTTGTATAATTACGTTATGATTACAAGAGAGGTTATTGCCAAAGTTGCGGATTTGTCGAGGTTAAGGTTTAATGATGATGAGTTAGAAAGTTTTGTTGAGGAATTTTCTAATATTGTTTCATTTGTTGGTATGATTAATGAGTTAGACACTTCTGATGTTGATCCTTCACCTTATCCTATAGATATTATTAATGAGCCTAGGGAAGATATTGTTGTAAGTAGTAGTGAAAAGGTTTCTAAGATTTTGGAAAATTCGCCAAAAAGAAAAGGAAATTTCATAGTTGTTCCCAGAGTTATTGAGAGGTAGTTCTTTATGTTTTGGGATTTAGTTTTCATCTTAGTTTCTTTTATTTTAGGTAGCGTTCCTTTTGGTAAGATAATTGCTTCATTTAGAGGAGTCGATATAACCAAGGAGGGTAGTGGTAATATTGGTGCTACTAATGTTTTTAGAGTTGTTGGTAAGATTTGGGGGATTATTGTACTTGTTCTGGATGCTCTAAAAGGTGCCTTACCTACGCTTGTTGCTTTATGGGTTTATAATAATAACGTTTTAAATTTTTATTTACCTGAAATTTATGTTTTTGTCGGTATTTCTTCAATACTGGGACATATTTTTTCTCCTTTCATGAAGTTTAAGGGTGGTAAGGGAGTTGCTACATCTCTAGGTGTTTTCTTTGTGCTTACGCCGATTGGTATTTTGATTGGACTTGTTGTTTTTGGTTTGTTTATGATTATCTTCAGGATTGTATCTATAAGTTCTATTGCTGCTTCTATTTCTGTTTTTGCTTATTTGTTTGTTTATTTTGTTGTTAGTGGAACTGTTTCACAAAATTATGTGTTACTTTTTGCTAGTTTTGTGGTAATGTTTTTGATATTAGTTAGGCATTTTTCTAATATAAAAAGACTTATTAAGGGTGAGGAGAAAAAGATAATATGAAGGTGGTAGAGAAACCTAGCGTGATGCAAAGTGAAATTATCCCCCTAAAGAGAGAGGGTAAAAGTATTGGTTTTGTTCCTACTATGGGGGCTTTGCATGAAGGACATCTGTCTCTTGTTAGGCAAAGTAAAAAAGACAACGATATTACAGTTGTTAGTATTTTTGTTAATCCTACTCAGTTTGGACCCAATGAAGATTATGATGCTTATCCGAGGCAATTCGAAACTGATAAAAGGTTACTAGAGACTGAAGGAGTTGATTACCTTTTTTATCCTTCTGTTGATGATATGTATCCTTATGGTTATGAGACTTATGTAGAGCTTAAATTATTACCAAATCATCTTTGTGGATTGTCAAGACCAGGTCATTTCAGAGGTGTTTCAACTGTTGTATCAAAGCTTTTTAATATAGTGCAACCAGATAGGGCATATTTTGGACAAAAGGATTACCAGCAAGCCCAGATAATAAAGAAAATGGTTAGAGATTTGAATTTCCCAATAGAAATAGTAGTTATGCCTATTGTAAGGGAATCAGATGGACTTGCAATGAGTTCTAGGAATTCCTACCTTTCGCAAGAGGAAAGAAAAAATGCTACTGTCCTCTATCGTTCATTACAAAGAGCAAAAGATCTAATATTAAGTGGTGAAAAAGATGTAAAAAAGATAAAAGATGAAATTAGAAGAATAATATCATCTGTGCCTTCGAAAATCGATTATATAGAAGTGGTAGATCCTAATACGTTGGATAGTTTGGATTTAATACCAGATAGAGGTAGTGTTGTTGTGGCTATTGCTGTTTATATAGGCAAAGCTAGACTTATAGATAACGAGATTGTTGAACTAAAATAGGAGTTCTTCTGTTTTTACTGTGAAGTAAAGCTTTTCTATAAAGTTTTTAGACTTTTCTCTTATCATTGTGTCACCGTAGATGTAGGTAAGTTTCATGAGTTTATTCAGAAACAATTCAGCTGTGGTTTTTATGGCTCCTTGGGTTTTGGCGAGGAATTTGTTAAGTAATTCTTTTGTTTTTTTTGTGTTGATTCTTTCAAGAAACAGTAAAAAAGACCCTATGTCTGTAAGGTTTATTGAGTAGTATATTTTCGGATTATCAATCTTATCGATCATACTTGATACAGTTTTTAGTTCTTCTTTGTATTCTTCTTCGAATAGTACTTTTACTATACTGTTAAGGAATCTTATCTTCTCTCTGGAGTAATCTTTTTGAGTGCTTGCAAAAAAATTTATATCATCTAGTAGCAATTTTTTACCTTTTTCTGATAATCCCAGACTTAGCTTTTCTATCAGGGGTCTTTCTATTCCTACCAGAGCTTTTGCTAAAGATGTCCTATCTGTATACTTGAGCAAATCTGTTATAGACTTTTCTTTAGGCATTAGATATATTGCTCTTGATAGAGTTTCAATTTTAATTCTTGGCATATAGAAGCTTCTTGTTATAGAGTCTCTTATTTCTCTAAGTTTCAATGAAAAAGGTATCATATTATCATCTTCTTGTAGAATATGATTTATTTTTATTGAGAAACCAAATATTGCAGATTCTATCCACTTTGAATTTTGTTTTAAGAATTCTTCTTTTTCTTTTGAGAGTAGTTGTATTCGTTCCCATGCCCGTGATGATATATTTTTCATTATTCTATTTCCAGATTTTCTTAAAGTTAGGACTAATGTTGTTATTTCGTCTTCGCTTGAAACTTGCAAGAGTTTTGATAGAATAAATTGTAAGCTTACTTTGTCGATGAAGTAGAAAAATTCATCTAAGTCCCATGGAATACCTGATATGCTAAAAAACATGTTGTCTATTAGTTTTGATATTTCTTTCTCTAGGTCTCCCGATTTTTTTGATAGTATATTTGATTCTGATAAAGTTTGGCCAAGTATTGGTCTTAGTAGTTTGTTTATAAAATCTAGTGTTGATATAACTATGCAATTATCAAAATGAATTATTAATAGGGGAGATTCAGATATTATTTTCGAAGGTAGGAAATGTTTTTTATATACTCCTATCTCTAGTTTTTTCAATGTCATTGCTTCTAGAATGTCTTTGTTCATTAACTCTAGTGGTTCTTGGTACTCGTTTAGTGGCAATAAGATGAATGATAAATCTAATTCTATTAGCTTTATTATAAATATTTCACTTTGGGTTGAAGTGAACGAATTTAGTATTTCTATATTTTTTATGTCCTCCTTGAATAGGGGATTTAAAACGAGTTTTAGTGATTCTATAGTTTCCATTGTTTTTTAGTTTAATTTAAAACCAAAACTTAATTTTTGTCAAGTATTCCCGAAGCTGTGTCAAGAATCAAATCTCTTAGCCTTTCTTTTTCTCTCCTCAATTAAAAGTTATTTGGATAACTGCCCTTATAGTGCTTTTGTTCTGTAGCTTTCTGAGTAAGGTGATATTTTTGAACGACAGAATTCTTTTTAAGAGGTTATCTAATTTCCTATAATGTTCTGAACACTTTTAAGTAGCAAGGTAACATTTTTGAAACCATCGTATTTTTTCTAAGTGAATGTAGCCTCTTAGGGTGATTGCGCTTACGATATATTTCTGATCCACCATAACTTCTAAGTATAAACAGTTTTTTGAAATGGTGACTCTTAGAAGTATCTATAAACATGAACCTCTAAAACCTGTATTCTGAATTAACTTATCTAACTAATCATTTTACGGAATTATTATATGATTACATACGTTGGGTGAGAAATTAGGTATCATCAAACAAATCTCCTATAAAAGCTATATCCAATAGCATAAGCATATGCATACACAAACACACAAGTCAAAGTCCTCCAACCACTGCCAGCATTAAAAAGCTTTATCTGACTTATCACATCTTCCACCACCTGCCTCTTCCTCCTCAAACCCCTACTATCACACACTACAACATTATACCACACAATTCTCCACAAGCTCCCTAAAAACCCTAACTTCATGCATACTCCCAAATGTTATCCACACATCATATACCACCCCTTCTTTACTGCATAACACCATCATCAACATCTACCTGACTTCTTCAAACTCCACTACCTACCACTTATCTCTCCACCTCATCCTCCTATACCCCCTTACCCACCATACCTTGCCACTTAATCTCAGTATATTCTGTGTTCTCGCACTATTTACATTACCTATATCCACTATCGCCCCATCTATCACAATCTCTACCTTCTTACCAAACAATAGCTTCTTCAATATCACAAGTATCAACCCGTAAAGTTAGTATTTTCTAAGTATCCTATATACTTTCTTCAATCTGTATTTTCTGAATATGTGCCATGATTGTATGGATGGGTTAATTAATAGCTGGACCAACCTCAATACTTTCATGCCTGTTATGTAGGAAAGGATAAAGATGGCTGCTATTTGGACATCTGTTAGTTTGGGCTTTCTGCCTGCTTTGGGTTTTGGCCCTTCTAAGAAGGGCATTGCATTTTCAAGGTCTTGGAGTATTTGTTTTGTAGATGGAGAAGTAGTGTGGTAAAATATCCATGTTAAAACCTCCTAAAAATTTTGTAGGACTAATATTATAGTCCTACTGCCTCTTTTTACTGATAGGCTTATCTTTGAGCTTTTTTGAATTTTTCACCCGGTGTATAGTAAATATATCAAAGTACATTGTATCAAAAGCTCGAAAGTTTTAAAAAAATAGAATAGGGGAGAGCAAAAAAATAAAATTTCACCTTTGAAATGACATTGCTTTTAGAATAATTTCATTTATTGAATTTCTCGAATCAGAAAGTTTATAATTACCTTTGTAGTTTGGGGCGGTTAGCTCAGTTGGTTAGAGCGCCACTTTGACGCAGTGGAGGCCAGAGGTTCGAATCCTCTACCGCCCAAGTCGGGATGTAGCGCAGCCTGGTAGCGCACACCCTTGGGGTGGGTGGGGTCGCTGGTTCAAATCCAGTCATCCCGAATACCAAGAACTACATTACCTCCAAAGCCCATTTTGCGGTTTCTGAAACTATTTTATCTCTATCACTAGACAATTTATATATCTCATCCTTTAATTTCTTCGCACTGTTATTAACTGCAACTATTATAGCATTTCTTATGAGCCCTCTTCTGCCAGCTCTAAGTATAGACTTACCTTTGAAAATCTTTCTAAACTGGTTATTACTAGGAATCTCCATTACATCTTTCAATCTCAGAAAAGGTGTAAGATTACAATAAAATTCTCTAATCTTAGTATCCATCTTTTTAACATAAAGATATTTATTAAATGGACAAACTTCCTGACACACATCACAACCAAAAATCCAACTACCCATTTTCAACGCCAAGTTTTCAGGTATCATTCCTTTATACTCTATAGTTAGGTACGATATACACTTTCTCGAATCAAGAACATATTCCCTAAGAGCACCCGTAGGGCACTTAACCACACAGTTTATACAATTACCACATCCTCTGAATTTATCTTTCTCATCAGCCTCTATTTCCAAATCAGTTAGTATCTCCCCTATAAAAAAGAACGATCCTAACTTTTTGTTTATTATACAAGTATTTTTACCTTGAAATCCCAAACTACCTTCCATAGCAAAACCCTTCTCATATATAGGAGCAGAATCTGAAAATATCCTATAACTGAAATTAGTACCTAACTCTTTCTTAAGTCTCTCTACAACTTCATTTAGAAACTTCTTTATTACAAAGTGATAATCTAATCCCCAAGCATACATTGAAACTTTTCCATATTCTTCAGAAGGTAATTCATAAATCGAAGAATTAAAATAACTCATACCAACCATTATTATGCTTTTAACATTTTGATCAATAGCAGAAGGTTTAAACCTTTTATCCATATAATTATTCAAATAATCCATTGAACCGTGAAAAGAATAGCCTAACCAGGTGTTATATCTACTTTTTAGAGAAGAATTAAACTCCAAAGCAAACGGCGAAACAAAAGAAACGATATCAAACCCAAATTCTAACAAAATGGACTTTATAAGATCCTTCATTAAAAGAAACCCGAGCTAACGCTCGGGGAAAACTTAGTCTAATATCTCAAGAATGACTCTTCTACCATTCTTAACAGCAATTGCACTAACAAGAGTTCTTATAGCTTTTGCTATTCTACCCTTTTTACCAATTATTTTACCAATATCTTCGCTCTTTACTTTAAGCTCAAGGATTGTTGATTTTTCACCTTCAACAACCTTAATAGATATGTCTTCGGGGTAATCAACCAATGCTTTGACAATTTGTTCAACCAATTCTTTTTCTTTCATAAACCACCTCTCTATAAAATTTTATTTTCTACTTTGTTAAAGTTAAGAACTTTTGATAAAGTTTTTTCACAGTATCTGAAGGTTGGGCTCCAACGGAAACCCAATAATTATACCTGTCAGTATTAATATAAAAACTTTTTTTCTCTATCGGAGAATAGTAACCCAAGTTCTCAATATACGCTCCATCCCTTTTTCTCCTAGAATCAACTACAACTATTCTATAGTAAGGCCTATGTTTTGCCCCAAACCTCATCAGCCTTATTCTAGTCATACCTACCTCTCTTATCCTTAGAAATTATAAAAGCTTTGTTTTAGTTTAATCAAATTATTTTAAGGATATGTCAAAAATCCAATTCCTAACCTTATTTCTATCCTATTCATCCTTACAACTCGTTCAGGTATCACTCAGATACTCTCTCATAGT
>JBKBIJ010000062.1:0-10541 GCA_046299455.1 Brevinematia bacterium
CTCCATCACAACTTGTTTAGACATTTGACCTTGGAAAGTTTTTTTAAAAGTCTAATTTTCTACGTTTCTTTCTTCAGCATATCTTTACTAAAAGTTATTCGGATAACTTTTTTATGAAGGCTGTGTTAATAACCTATAGGGAGAAGTAATTTCCTGGGATCATAGGCATTTTCTTATTTCTTCTAAGTAAAGATAATACCAAATAGATCTAGAATGTTATGATTTGTAGGAAACTAAATTTCTCGGTTTACTTTCTCTTTTGTTTCATCTTACAACTTATTTGTAAAATTCGTACTTTTGTTATGTAGCATTGTTGATAGATGTTATTTATTTAAGGAACAAAACTTTTTTAAGTGGTTATCTAACTTAGATACGTTCTGAAAACTTTTAAGTAGGAAAGTAATACTTTTGACATGGTCTTAAAGGCTCTATAAATGTTTAGTAGTTCTATAGGGATACAGATACCTTACTTCTGTAGTTTGATTGTAGTTTAACTTCTAGTGGAGGCAACAGTAAAATGAGTATTTCTGTTTTTAAGCAATTTCTTGGGAATAGTAGCTTTTTGTTGAAGTAATAGATTTTAGCCTTTTGGAGTATTTAAGCTAAGAGTTTTTTATAGATTTTGGACATTAACTCTTCATTACAACTTGTGTAACATTCTTAAAATACCTTTTTATTTCTGATGAAGAGAGAATATTAATGAGCTTATACTTAAAAGGTAGTTTTTTGAGGTATGAGCTTTTCTAAGGAGTTATTATCCTTTCTTGAATACATTTTTGAAAATCTTTAAGTAGCAAAGTATTTTCTAGATGTCATTATTTAGGAAAAGCGAGATGACAGAAGATAAAATCTATCAATGTAGGAAGTAATGAGGAATACGAAAAGGTAGCATATTAGAAAGATTAAAATTGTATTTGTAGAAGATATGATGCCAATCAAGTTATTTGAGTTAGAGATAATAGCATTACAAGCATCAAAGCAATTAAATGTGGATTATGTTACGGTTATGAAGACATATGATATGTTGAGGAAGGCGATATATTACTAACTTGAAGATAAGAGTCAAGATTTGTATGAAGAGATTGAGAAGGATGAGAGTTATTTTGAGCTAGAAGGAATGGAAGAGAGGTTACCGAGCAAGTAAAAAGATTAGGGGGATTGGTATATTAGAGCACGAAGGTAAATTGAGAGTAGAAATTGTATCGTATGTAACAGCAGAGACGCTGTTTAGGTTAGCAATAAAAAAAGTAAAACGAGGTAGTATAATATATACTGAGATTTATAAGAAATACGATAGATTAGTATCGATGGGGCTTAAGCATGAGAGAATTACGACAGTAAAATGTTTGGTGATGGGAAGGTTTTTGGAGTTATGCCAAGGAGTAATTACTGAAACATCATGGGGTATCAAGGGGTAAATCTTCTTTGTATTTAAAAGGAATAGGATATAGGTACAATATGAGATAGGATGATACATTTTTATTGATTTGTCAGCAAGATATAAAAAGGTAGCTTATAATAGATAATCATCTAATTTTTGGGGGTATTAGTTTCTCAGGGTGATATTTTTTAAGGATTTATTCAATTTTCTGGGTATATTTTGGATACATTTATAAGTAGTTAGTACTGTTTCTGTTTAATATCTTCTTGGGATGGTTTTATTGAGTAGTAACTTTTTTAAGAGGTTATCTGATTTTTGTGCGATATTTTTGAACACTTTTTAACAAAATTATTATTTTTGGAACGTCTTTACTTTATGTAGTTGCCACTTTTTTCATGGTATGTTTTGTTATGTAGTTAAGAAAGTATGGTATCTGGAAGTATTATTTTTTGGTTACTTTTAGTTTGTTATCGTTATATTTGTAATATTGCTTAGGGGACTGAATGATTTTTTTGATGAAGAATAAGCTGAGACTGCTACGTAGTAAACTACGTTGTTTGTTATTCTAGTACCGTTGGGTAAGTGAGTTATTGTAAATGAGTATTCTTTTGTTATTGAGGATATTGTGGCTGATACTGTTGGTAGACTACCTATTGAGTTTGTCAAGTATGGTTTATCAAAATGATTCGTTGAATTTCTGTTTATATATAGATCGTTTGAGTTTGTTGAAATGAATATAACGTATCCAGAAAAATAATTTTCCTGATTGTTACCCCACCATTTTGCGTTAATACTATTGTTTTCCAATGGGGATAGTTCAAGACCTAGGGGTGGATTAAGTGGGAAGCCACTTTGTATTGCTCCTATTATACAGCTAGGTAAAAATAGGAGTGAAAGAAATATTGAAAAAGTAAGTAATAAGCGCATGTATTTATGTTACTTGATTTTGTTATCATTTTTCAATTATGTTCATCTTATTAACTTTTTGAATTATTTTTAATTTTTTATCCTACTAAATTAAGCTTTTTTTCTGTTTTTCATTCGTTTATCAAGCTTGTGTTTTTTATCTCCTTTGCTTTTGGAATACTTAAGAATGATATTTTTTAAAAATGTTATCAAGTATAGTAAATTGTGCCTGGGTAAAAAGCATAATAATATTTTTGCTATGTTTTCACATTTTATTAGGTTTTAGATATATTTAATGCATTAGTTGAACGCGGAATTTTATTTTTTTATCTTATTTATTTTTGGAAGTATATAGCAAACTATGTATTCACTAAAAAGTTACGTAGTATGAAACTATCATCATTACTTTTATTTTTCATTTTCTCATGATAGCATTTGTATATCTTTGAAAGCTTTTAAAAATTAAACACCTAAGGAAGTTGGTTTATTTGTGATGTTTTTGTTAGGTTTTGGTGAATGATTTCGTGGGAAAGTTTTTGTAAGCCTTAATATTTTATATTGGAAGTTAATGAGAATGATATTTTTGATACACTCTTGGTTGTAAGAAATAGTAAATGGGAAGAGAAAATCAAGGGGATTAGATTTTTGATACGTTCTCTTATATTTCTTGACATACATACTAAAGTATTCTTAGATTTTATAGTAAGGTGGAGGTAGTATGACTAAGGAGGAAGTTTTAGATCTTCTTAAAAATGTATATGATCCTGAGATAGGTCTAGATATAGTGAACCTTGGATTAATTTATAGAATAGATATTAGTGATGATGGTAAAAGTATAAGTATTGATATGACTTTGACTTCGATAGGTTGTCCTATAGGTCCGACGCTTATAAACATGGTTGAAGAGGTTTTGAAGTCTAAGTTTGAGAACGTTAATGTGAATGTTGTATTTGATCCTCCATGGAATCCGGAAATGATATCTGATGAAGGTAAACAAGCTTTGGGTATATTTTACTAATGTATGTATTTAGAGAAGGTAGCAATAGATTATCTTAGGAATGTTAACCTAGCAAAGATATTTAAAAAGTATTTTGTTTTGGAAAATGCTAATAAAGTTATAAGCATTAAGGGTGATAGTAATGAATTTCTTGAACATAGAGAATATTACTATTCTGATGACCTTAAGAATGTAAATTGGAAACTCTTTGCTAGAACTGAAAAGTTATTTTCGAAAGTGTTTTCCACAGAGATTAGTAAAAAAGTGTTCATACTATTAGATACATCAAAGTCGATGATGGTTGGTAGAAAAATACCAAAAATCGAATATTCTAAGTATCTTGTGAGTATAGTAGCTTACAAATTGCTTTCTGAAGGGTATAAAGTTGTATTTGCAACTTTCCATAGTGATATTAACAACCTTGTTGCTCTAAGCATTAGAAACTTTGACAAATTTGATTCGGTGTTACTTAATATAAAATGTGTAGGTAAGACAGATTTTGTTAATGTTATAAGTAATCTTCCAAACTTTGTAGAATTAGACTCTAATATTCTTATGGTTTCAGATTTGATTTTTATATCTTCTAAGGAGATCTCAATGTTTAGGGAACTTTTTCCGAAGAAAGATATTGTGTTTTTTCAAGTTTTATCTGATGAAGAACTTTCACTTTTAGAAGAAGATTTTGTTGAGGTTGTAGATCCTGAGACACTTGATAAAAAGTTGATTATAGCTAAAAAAGCTAAAAAAGATTATGTACCAAAAATGTCATTTTTCATTGAGAGAATTTTTTCGCATGCTTCTTCGAATAGAATATCTATGGTGACATTTTCAACAAGTGTACCTTATTATGTAGTTCTTAAAGATATATAAAATACTTTTTGTCTTTTCCGAAGATTTTGTTATGGAAGATCGTTTAAGTAAACAGATTGTGAATATTTCTAATGATTACACTGTTTCTTTTGATGATGTTATTTCTCGTAAAAGAGCGTCTAATTACATCCAGGTAATATTACTGTCGGTTTTTTCTTTGGTGTCAATAGGTTTAGCTTTTATACTTTCTTCAACGTATTCTTTCTCTTTACAAAAATTTGGTAATCCTTTTGTTTTGTTTTCTAGGCAACTGATTTGGGTTACTGTTGGATTGTTTTTTATGTATCTCTTTTCAAAGATCGATACATCTTTGTATGCTAAGTATATAAAGTTAATACTTTTGTTTGGATTGATAATTGGTTTGTTGCCTTTTGTTCCTGGTTTAGGTAAGTCTAGAGGTGAAGCTCTTAGATGGATAAATCTAGGTTTTATTGATATATCTAGTTCTGAGGTAGTCAAAGTAGTCTTGATACTATATATTTCTGTTACGCTTTCTAAAAAGAAGGATAAGAAAAATTTTTTTAATTCTTTCCTTCCTGTATTCATTGTATCGATATTGTTTTTTGTACTGATATCTCTGCAGTTGGATATTTCGATGGCTTTTTTGATTCTTCTAACTAGTATTATACTTATGTATGTTGGTGGAATACCGGCTTTCCAGATAATTGTTACTGCTCTAGTGTCTTCATTCTTCATCTTGTTTCTAGGTGAGAGATTCCATTATATTCAGAATAGAATATTTGCATTTTTAGATCCGTGGTCTGATCCATTTGGTAAAGGCTATCATTCGATATACATGATAAAGTCATTCCAGAATGGAATATTTGGTGTTGGTATAGGTAATGGTACCATAAAGTTGAGATTACCAGAGTCGCATACAGATTCGATATTTGCTGTCATAGGTGAAGAGACTGGATTAATTGGTACTTTTACAGTGATTTTTTTTCTAACGATTATGTTTTTTTATTCTTTGAAGCTTGCTGCTGAATTGAATGATATTTACCGTAGTTTGCTAATTGTAGGTTTTGCATCGGTAATTTCTGTTTGGGGTGTGGTTAGTATGCTTGTTAATGTTGGTTTACTGCCACCCACCGGAACAAATTTACCTCTTTTAAGCTATGGTGGAGCAAACCTGGTAACTTCGCTAGCGGGTCTAGGAGTAATTTATAGATGTTACAAAGAGTATCTTAGAGGACTTAAAAAGGAAACACCATAAATTCAAAGATTCTTACTGAGAGGTAGTATATCATTTTGATTGCAACTGTTATCATAACTGCGCCTATCGTTATGTAGAGAGGCATTAGCTTAGATTCTCTGTTCATTCTCCATCTCCATCCAATCGTTATACAAAAAACCATCATTACAAATGATATAACAGGTATGAAAATTTTCTCGTACATTATAAAATTAAGAAAAGATGTCTTTATATCAAAAACAACAAAAGAGTCTTTAACATTGTTAAATTCCCATATTCCAAAGAAGTAGTTTCTATCAACAAAGAACATTAAGACTTTTTCTAGGTTGCCGTTTAATTCTATACTTTTGCCTTCTGCTATTAGCACATTTTTTGAAGGATCATATTTTAAAATATTGTAGTTCTTGATGATAGAATGTGTGTTTTTCTGTAGTAGTTTTCCGTTACTTAGTATATAGATGTTGTTTTTCTTGTCAAGTTTTACTTCATGAACAAAAAGGTATTTGTTTTTATCTATTCCAAAAATGACATCTTTTACTCCTTCGTTGGTTAGTTTTTGTTTTGTAAGATAAGGTAGAGTTATTTCTTGTAGTAATATGATTATCAAAACTATAGAAATTGTAAAAAGTATTGATGGAGTGAAAGCAGATGTTAAGTTCTTGGATGGAAGAGCTGCAAGTCTGTTTTCCGTAAAGAAGAACGTATAGACTATAGCTATAGAAGAAGAGGCTGCTACTGGGACTTCAAAAAGAAATATCTTTAAAAAACTTATGAATTTGTTGGTATCTTGTATTTCTGAAGTTACGTAAGAAAAGATTATGAGCACTGTTATTATAATTACAAAAAATATGAATATTCTTAACCCAACGTACCTATTCATATGTTTATCTTACCCTCCCTTTTAGGATTTGGTCGACTTTGTAGAAACCAGTAGTTATCAATATAGATAAAAGTATAGCAAGTGAACCTGATATTATATCTTTTATTGTTTCGAGAAGTGAAGAAAATTTCATGAATTCAAATACACTGCTTAGAAACCCTATTACCGTAACTCCAGCAATACTAACTAGCAAAGAGAGGAGTAAAACTTTTGTAGTTGAGGTATCCCTAAAAAGGGAAACGGAGTATATTATTCCAATCGTTAAAGCTTGAGTGTAAAGCATTAAGTTTAGAAAATTAGCAAAATTGAATTTTTCCACATACTTTGTTAGAGGAAATTGTGTTGCGATCTTTATGAACGCTCTATAGATTTTTTCATACAATTTCCCAAAGCTAGGGGGTATTATTTTCTCGTAAGTGATCTCCGATATTGTTATATTCCCGATTTTTATTTTTATTCCAAGATCGTAAGGTACAACTTTAAGATTCTGGTATTTTGTTATTTTGTTGTTTTTTAATACGGTTGAGTTAAAGGAATTTTTGCCGATGAATGTTGGTATCAGCGTTTCTTTACCTGTGAAGTGTATTTTTGATTTAGTGAATAGGTACTTCGGGGTAGACATAGATGTAGAAAAGTTTTTGTATGCAGAAGATACTATTTTTTCGATATTTGGTGAAAGAAGTATTATTACAAAGAATAGAATATATATAAATATCCCCAGTATTATTGACAATCTTAATATATCCCACAAAGAATTGTAGTTAAGTTTATAAGCAAAATATGCTAAAGAGAATATTACCACAAATGGTAGTATATCAATGATGTTTTGGAGAAAGTATATAGCAAGTATATCTGTCATTTTAGGTTTTGTTAGAATGTAAGTAACTTTTATTAGATTTTCTATACCGTACAATATAGAGAATGTCAAAAATGTCGAAAGTGAGATTGAAAGAATATAGAAGAATCTCAGAGTTAATAGAATATCAGATTTGATTTCGTCTGCTGTTATACCAAAGTTTGTTTTCATTTGATACCTCAGTTTTTAATAATTATCGTAATTTGAGAATATCAAAGTAAAGTTTTATACTCATTAAGAGGGGGGTAGCATGCAGAGAATTTCAGGGGGAGTTGTAGCACCTAAGGGGTTCAAGGCGATAGGTGTTGCAGGTGGTATAAAGCTTTCCGGTAAAAAAGATATATCTTTGATTATCTCGAGTGTACCATGTGTAGCTTCTGGTGTTTTTACTAAAAATACATTTAAATCAGCACCAATTTTAGTTAGTATGGAAATACTTAAGAATAATCCAACAGGAATAAGAGGTATTGTTGCTAATAGTGGTAATGCCAATTGCCTTACAGGAGAGAAGGGTATAGATGATGCCAGAAGAATGTCTAAGCTTGTGGAAGAGAAAATGGGATTTGAGGAGAATTCTGTTTTAGTTGCCTCGACTGGAATTATCGGAAAACCATTACCTATGGAGATAGTAGAATACGGGATAGAAAAGGCTTGTGAAAGGATCAAAACAGAAAGTTCGTCGTCAAGTGCAGCTGAAGGAATAATGACAACCGATACAAGATCCAAGGAAACCGCAATACAGTATGTTTCTGGTCTCGAAACATTTAAAATAGGTGCCATAGGTAAGGGTAGTGGTATGATCAATCCAGCTATGGCGACAATGCTTTGTTTTGTAACAACTGATGTAAAGATAACACCTGAACTTTTACATGAATCTCTTGAAAGGTCAGTAGATGAAACTTTCAACAGAATATCTGTTGACGGTGATATGAGTACTAATGATACCGTTTTTGTAATGGCTAGCGGTATATCCAATTTTAGTGTAGTTAGAAAGGATGAAAAATTTCATATATTCCAAAGTTACCTGAAGGAAGTGTTAGATGATATTGCAATGATGATAGTTGAAGATGGTGAAGGTGCTACTAAGATTGTTAAAATAGATGTAGCTAATGCTTCCAAAAAACAGTTAGCCCAAGATATAGCTAGAAGAATAGGAAATTCGTTATTGGTAAAAACAATGCTATTTGGTGAAAACCCTAATTATGGGAGAGTATTGGCAGTGATAGGTGCTTTTGGTGAAAAAATAAAACCTGAGAAATTGGTTGTGAAAATAAACGATGTTATTATTTTTGATAGAGGTAGATATATTAGTACGTTAGATAATAGTATCATCAAAGATAAGAGAATTAACATCTTCGTAGATCTAGGAACAGGAAAAGAAAATTATACATTGTTTACAAACGATCTTAGTTACGAGTATGTGAAGATAAATGCAGAGTATACTTAATGCTCATAAGATATTGTATCGTAATATCCTCTTAAGATTATGTCTTTCATTTCTATGATTGCTTGTCTTATACCAATGTATATTGCCCTGCTTATGATACTGTGACCTATATTGATTGTCTCTATTTCGGGTATTAATGCTATTTCGTAGGTATTTTTATAGTTAAGTCCATGACCTGCGTTTACTCCTAATCCTATGCTTCTGGCGTAGTTTGCTAAATCCCTTATTTTGAAGAGTTCTAATAACCTTTCATCTCCTACTGAATTAGAGTATTTCCCTGTATGAATTTCTATATAATCTGCTCCTACTTCTTTTGCTAGATCTATGATATTTTTGTCAGCTTCTACAAAAAGGCTTACGACTATACCTTTCGCTTTTAAAGATTTTATTATATCTTCTAACTTGGATTTTATAGGTTTTATATCTAGACCTCCTTCTGTTGTTATTTCTTCCCTCCTTTCGGGTACTATGCATACCTCATTTGGCACAACATCTAGTGCTATCTTTACTATCTCATCGTTTATAGACATTTCTAAATTGAATGAGGTTTTTATTATTTGTTTTGCTAGGAATACGTCTCTGTCTTGAATGTGCCTTCTATCTTCTCTTAAATGCATGGTTATAGTATCAGCTCCTGCCATTTCTGCTATAGGTATAACTGATATGGGATCAGGTTCAGTGCCTCTTCTAGCTTGCCTTAGAGTGGCAACATGATCAATATTAACTCCTAACTTTTTTTTGTATACTTTCATATTTTCTATTTTTTAACAAATACATTCTGTTTATCAAATTTATATAAGGATGTGTCAAAAATAAGTTTGCAATTTCTTTATTTCACCTAAAAGCTAAAGAAACATAACATTATCATCAAAAGTTAAACCATAAAACGCTAAAAGATGGGTATTTATTAATAGACTTCGAATATTATCTTAGTAAAAGAAAAATTGTTTTAAGATGTGTTTGTATTTTTTATTATTATCCCAAGAGATTAAAAACAAAGATCTATTAATTTATGATGTAATAACTTGACCGTTACCATTAAAAGTTAAATTCCTGGTAAGTTATAGTTATCTATTGGCAGAGAAATTAAGAATGTATCGTAAAATAAGATGCTAAGGGATTTTGGAAAGAAAAGCGAATTATTCGTTTATATTGTGTTTCTGTTCCGTAAATTTTTAGAGAATGATATTTTCTTTTAGCGGTATGACTTTTTTAAGTAGATAATAAAATTTCTTCATTTTTTACACCTTTAAATCAAAAATAACATTCTTGACTCATTATTATTTCTAGGTAAGAAGAACTAGATAAATCTAAAACATGATGTTGTGTTAAAAATTCAATTTCTTATGCTTTTTTTCTAGGTTATTCTATTCTTTAGAATTTACTTAAACAATTGTTCTCGTGATATTTTCATGTCGTAGCTTCTTAAGAATGGTATTTTTTTCGAATGATGGATCTTTTAAAGGGGTATTCGATTTCTTTTAAAAAATTTTCAAGAACAGTTGATTAATTACACCTAAATAGGAAAATATGAGCATATTTTCTACACATCGTAAGTCCAAATGTTATCATTAAAAGTTGAAACTCTAAGATATGTAAAACTATCTATTAAAAGAGAATTGAGAATTTAACCTAATGCTAAGGAATTCTGGAAAAATATTTTGATTTTCAAGCATAGTTGGTATTTGAGTTAGGTGTTATTTACCATTTGTAATGAAGTTTAAACATTACAAAATTTATCGTCTGTAGAGAGGATTATTAAATTGGTTTTTTATAGGGATAAGTTGATGTATTTTTGGTTTTACTCTCTTAGACATGGTATAAATATATTTTTGAGATATTCCTTATGTTTTTGATATTATCCTGTATTCTTATTTAAAATAAGAATTTGTTTTTGAGGAGGTTTTCCGATATGGCGGATGGAAAGTTAAGTCAGTTATTTAGAGATCCTACTACTAGGAGTATGTTGAAGGAATGTGAAGGTTTGAATGATCCTAGTTCAATAAAGA
>JBKBIJ010000063.1:0-10316 GCA_046299455.1 Brevinematia bacterium
ACCCCCAACAAGGAACAAAACAAAAAAACTCCAAAAGTGGATAAGACCAAAAACAGCATTCTCAACGTTGTTGAGGCAATTAAGTAATTATCTTCAGAGTAAAAAGCATAAACATATTTTTTACACATACTATCTATAAAACTTGAAAAAAGAAAAAAAACGATTATAATATTAACCAAGGAGGAAAATATGAAAAAAACCATTTTAACTATGTCAACTTTTTTATTTGCAGTGTCAATACTGCTAACTGGTTGTCCTCAACCACAACAGAAGGTTGAACCTAAGCCTCAAACTAAACCATCAAAGGTTAGGTACGAGGTTATACAGGATCAGCAGAGTGCTTTTACCGGTACTACCATGCCTTTACCCGACTGGTTAATGAATGCTTTACAAGGTAATCTTTTACAGTATGGTACTGATCCTGAGGGTAAAAAGACTATATATTTTGTTATAATCGAGAAGAGTAAGAACCTTGATCTAGCAAAGCAAAACGCAAAGCTTAATGTCAATGCTAGGATTGCTGAATCGATACAGACTCTTGTTACTTCAGAAGCAGCTAAAGTTTTTGAAGGCGACCAAGATACTTATGCTCAATATATCCAAGGAGCAGTTGGATTGTTAGCTAAGAATGTTAAGATAACTGGTCTTATTCCTGTTAACGAGTATTGGGCTGAACTTCAAGAGTACTTAGATGATTCACCTAGGGATAAGTACTATAGTTATGCTATAAGATACCAAATGGATTTAGGTACTTGGAAGCAACTCCTTTCTGGTGCATGGCAACAAACAAAACAACAGAAACCAGATATACCCGAAGCTGCAAAGCAAAAGATGGATAAACTTATAAACCAGCTTTCTGAAGCTATGTAGGGTAGCCAGATAGATCAAACTAAATTTGATTCTAAGAGATTAATCTTTTCAAAAGGGGGAGCAATTCCCCTTTTTGTGTATTTGGGGGTTGAAATGTTTAGATATTTTCATGTATTTATTGTTGTATTTTTTATTGTTTTCTTTTCTTTTCTGCACTCTTATGGGCAGAAGATGCCAGAATGGGTCACAACACCAACATTTAAGAAGGGTAAGGATGTTTACTTTGTTGGTATGGGCAAAGATAAAGACATAATTTTGGCTAGAAACAAAGCTATTGATGATATAAAAACTAAGTTTGTCGAGTCTATATTGGTTGATGTGGTTGCTCAAACAAAAAGTGAAACTCTAATAACTTCTCAAGGTAGCGAAATAGATGTTGCACAAAATATAAGAAAGGAAATTCAAGTTCAAGGTAGAGCAAGGATTTATGTTCCTACACCAGAAGATGAAGTATCTTTCCAGGATAAAGATGGCACCTATACTGTTTACATGCTTGTTAAGTATCCCGAGTCTAAAATTCTTGAAGAAAGACAGAGAATAGAGCAGATTTACAAAGATATGATAAGATCTGTAGATAAATTTGTTGAAGAAGGCGATAAATTCGTTAAGGAAGGAAAACTTGTTAATGCTATTGCTTCGTACACTCTCGCTGCAAAAAATTCATTAGCTGTTGAAGAGAGAAAAATGTTTTACCCAGAGATAATAAAAAAAATGGATGATATCATATCCAGGTTAAGTATCGAAGTTATCGAGGGAAATAATAAAAAAGTCAAAGTAGGGGATTCAGGAGAGATAAAATTCAGAGTTTATTATAATTACGAAGGTCAGAAAATACCTGTTAAAGATGCAAACCTGATATTTAGAGTTAGCTCTGGTGCTGCAGAGATAACAACTTCTGGAACCAGTGATGACCAAGGTGTTGTTGTGTGCAATGTATCCAGAGTTCTAAAATTTGAAAATAGGAAACTATCTATCTCGGCTTTTCCAAGTTTAGACTTTTCTGCTCTTTCTTTAATAAGTCCAGAGACCAAGAGAGATGCTTCTAAACTTTTCGTCAGATCAAAGAACATTAGAGCTGAAGCAAATTGGACCATGGACGTATCGAAATCGAGGAATGCAGTTATAATCGTTGTTAGTTCGAAAGGTAGCAAGTATTTATACGATCAAGCTTTATCATCTAGTTTATCTAGTTATGTAACAAAAAAAGGTTATAACATATCTAAGCCTATTTCGACCTCTATAGCTTCAGATGACTTTTCACAAATAAAGAGATATTTGCCGAAAGATTCCATATTAGTCCTTGTTAAAGTTTCTGAACCAGAACAAAAAGAAATAGAGTGGGGCGGGGAAAAGGAAACCAGAGTAGAAATCGAGACATCGATCGAAATATACGATGCAGATGGCTATTTGATAAATTCTGGAAACTACAAATTCTCTAGCAGTAGCTTAAGTACTATGAGATCTAATCTTCCAAAAAACATAGGTGGTAAAATCGAGGAACTTGACTTCTAAAAGTCTTATTGCTATTTGTACTTGTGTTCAACAATTTTACCCTCTACTATGTAGACTATACCTTCGCATATATTTGTAAGCAAATCACCAATTCTTTCGAGATCCTTGAATGTGAGAATAAGCAGTAGTGTCTTTTCTATGTCTTTTTCTACTTTGGATTCTTCTATTATTTTTCTTATTCCTTTATCTCTCATTGAATCAATTTCTTTATCCATTTCTATAACTTCTTTGGCAAGGTTTGAGTTGTGATCAACAAATGCCCTCATTGTCTTATTTATCATTATTGTTATTATGTTGAATATCTTTTCTATCTCTTCTGGTATTTCCACTTTTCCTAGGTTTATCGTTTTTAATATATTGCTTGCTATATTAACACTGTGGTCTCCTATTCTTTCGAAATCTTTGTTTATCTTTATTGCCATGACTAGTTTTCTCAGTATTTCTCCTTCAGGTTGATAAAGTGCTATTGCTCGTATTACTTTGCTTTCGATCTCAATCTCAATGTTGTCAACTTTTTCGTCTTCTTCAATGACTCTTTCACACTTTTTGGTGTCAAAATCTTTCAAAGCCTTTATAGATTCATATAACATCTCTGTTACTACCGATGCCATGTTGATTAACTCTTCTTCAATGTAATTTAGCTCTTTTTCTAATTTTATCATAACAAACCTCCTTTTTATCCAAATCTTCCATTTATGTAATCTTCAGTTCTTTTGTCTGATGGTGAAGTAAATATTTTCTCTGTTTCATCAAACTCTACGAGTTCTCCTGATAATAAGAACCCCGTATAGTCTGATATTCTTGAAGCTTGCTGCATATTGTGAGTAACTATAACTACAGTATAGTTTTGGGATAGCTCTACTATTAAGTCTTCTATCTTTGCAGTTGATGTAGGATCCAGAGCAGATGTTGGTTCATCCATTAGAAGTATATCTGGTTTGACAGATAGAGCTCTTGCTATACATAATCTTTGCTGTTGTCCTCCTGATAGTGATAGTGCAGATTTGTGTAATCTATCTTTTACCTCATTCCATAAACCAACTTTTTTCAGAGAATCTTCTACTATCTCGTCAAGAATACTTTTCTTCTTTATACCTCTAATTTTGGGCCCAAAAGCAACATTATTGTAGATTGAGGTATAGAAAGGATTTGGTTTCTGAAATACCATACCAATCTTGCTTCTTATTTCAAAGTCATCAATCGTATCGTCTATTATATTTTTCCCTTCAAGTAATATCTTACCTTCGATTTTGGTATTATCTGAGAATTTGTACATTTTGTTTATTGTCCTTAGCAGAGTAGTTTTACCACATCCTGACGGTCCAATTAATGCTGTTATCTTCTTTCTAGCAATTTTCATATTAATATTTTTCAAAGCTATGGATTCGCCGTACCAGAAATTTAAGTCTACGATTTCTATTATTATCTCATTCTTATCTGTGGTGCTGTTTCCATTTCCCGCTTTTTTTGTTTCTATTTTTGTTTCTATCATATTTCACCTCCTAAATAGTTGCTAGCGTTTTTCTTAGTCTTCTTCTTAGGATTATCGCTAATATATTTAACAAGAATGTTAGAGATAGAAGGACAAGCGTAGTAGCAAATTGTATTGGTAACGTTGCATCAACGTCAACAGATTGTGTAGACATTACGTATATGTGATAACCTAGCTCCATGAATTGATCGGTTAGCGAAGAAGGTAGGTAGGGTAGGAAATAGGCAACTCCTGTAAAAAGTATAGGTGCTACTTCTCCGCTTCCTCTAGATATAGCTAGGATACTACCTGTAAAAACCCCTGTCATTGCTTTAGGTAGCACTACTTTGAGTATAGTTTCGGATTTTGTAGCTCCTAGTGAAAAGGCGGCTTCTTTGAGTGTTTCTGGTACTGATTCTAGAGCCTCCTTTACTGTTACTATTACAACAGGCATGGTCAAAACACCCATGGTAAGCCCAGCCCATATCAAAGCTGGTTTACCCCAAACGAGTTTCCCACCATAAAATACACTATCTATCGTTCCACCAACAGTTACCACAAAAAATGATAAACCAAAAAGACCTATTATTATTCCAGGTATTCCTGCCAAAGTATTAACTGAGAGATTAATAATTTTGTACAGGATTGAATCTTTTTTTGAATATTCTACAAGATATATCGCTGTTACTGTTCCAACCGGTATACAAAAGATTGCCATAAGTATTACCAGGAGTACCGTACCAAAAATTCCTGGAAATATTCCTCCTTCAGTCATTCCTTTTTCGGGAACCCCTGTTAGAAATTCCCAAGTTACCTTCTCATAACCTCCAAGAAATATGGTTATGAGTATCACTAAAAGAATTGAAACTACTGTGATAGTCGATAAAGCTAAAACTACGTAAGTAATGGTATTTTGAACTTTATGCTTCTTCTCAACTTTCCTGAAGTTAATATTTTCCTTTTCTAAAGCACTTTTGTCCAAACTAACCAAATCTGTTGAACTCATACTTTTCCCCTCCTAAGAGTAAAGCTTTTTTCTAATCAAATTAGATATGAGATTTGCGATTATGTTAAAAATGATTGTAATAAATAGTAGTAGGAAACCTATTACGAATAGCACAGTATAATGTTCATCCCCGATATGCACTTCTCCCATTTCGGATCCAATAGTAGCAGACATTGTTCTAACAGGTAAGGTTAAATCCCATAACGGTATAGGAGCATTACCTGTTGCCATCATTACTATCATTGTCTCTCCAAAAGCTCTCATACCTCCTATGATAGCAGATGAAAATATAGCATTTAAGGAGTAGGGTAGAATTACTTTCCATGCTACATGGTGCTTAGATGCTCCAATAGCATAAGCGGCTTCTATTATACTTCTAGGTATAGAATTCATTCTTTCTTCACTTATTGTAAACACTATAGGTATTATGACTATAGAAACTCCAATTCCACCAACAATAGCATTTAGTCTATAATCGAATTGAAAAATATTTTGTAGAAACGAAGCAGCTACCATGAGCATAAAAAATCCTATAACTACTGTTGGTAATCCTGCTATTAATTCTATAACAGGTTTTATTGTTTCTTTAAACCAATGTGGAGAGTATACAGTAACATATAACGCTGATAAAACACCTAAAGGTAACCCTAAAAGTAGTGCAACAAAAGCTACTTTAGAAGATCCCATAACAAGTGGTATTATCCCATATTTGGGTTCAACACTAACTGGCTGCCACATTTCAGAGAATAAATTCTTAATATTTGCATACTCATTTATGTAACCCTTTGTGAATAATAACAAAAACTCCTTAAATATGAAAAAGATTATAAAAAACAGCAATAGAACTATGATTAAAGAGACAAAATAAATAAACGCCTTAAAGATAAAATCAAAAACTTTTTTTCTGACTAAATAACTTTTTCTGATTTCCATTTCTTTTTCCTCATACCCTTTTACTCGACATTAAAGTATCAAGATTATTTGTAAAGATTTTGTAAAATTGTTGTTAGTTTTTTCGAAATGATGCTACACTTTTTAAATCAAGTATTTACTTATTAAATTTTGTGGTGAGAATTCTTTCATATTGAATTAAGTTAACATAATTGTTATTATCGGAAATAAAAATATCAAAAAAAGAAAAGAAGAATAACAGAAACTAAAAACCTTGATTACTACATGGCTATAATATTACACAACTATATTGACAAGTTTTCTAGGTACTACTATTATTTTTTTAGGTACTTTATCTTTAAGTGAGTTCTTAATTACTTCGTTTTCCAAAGCCATTTTTTCTAGTTCTTTTTCTGATATATCCGATGGAACTCGTAACTTACTCTTGACTTTACCGTTTATCTGGAAAACAACTTCTATGGTGTCATATGACAAAAAGTTAGGATTGTATTCAACCCAGCTCTTCTTACAGAGCATCTCATCACCACCCATAAGACTCCATAATTCCTCAGCTATATGTGGAGTAAATACATAAATAAGTCTTATTAGTTTTATAATGCCTTCCTTGAACACCTTTTTACCTACATCACTACTAATCTTAAATGAGTACAATTCATTCGTAAGTTCCATAAGTGATGCTATTGCAGTATTGAAACTAAAATCTCTTTCTATATCATCAGTTACTTTCTTAACAGTTAGGTTTACCTTTGTGAGTAGATCTCTTTCTTCTCTAGACAAAAACTCAACATCTCTAGAGTAATCGAAAACATCTACGCTATTAAGAAGCTCAAGATTATTAACTACAAGTCTCCAGACTCTATTTAAGAACCTATAAGCTCCTTCAATTCCCTCATCGCTCCATTCCAAATCCTTTTCAGGTGGTGCAGCAAATAGTATGAACAGTCTTACCGCATCAGCACCATATTTCTTTATCATATCATCTGGATCAACTGTATTGTGCTTTGATTTAGACATCTTTGCAGATTCTCCTATCTCCTCTTCAAATCTCCTCACAACTTCCTCAGCAGAGTTGCTTTCAGTAATAGCGCCGAAAAGCAATGAAATATTACTTGCTAAGGTCAGATGATTATCGTTAATAACTTGCGATATGATCCTATTATCTTTAACCTGTAAATTTATATCCTTGAAGTGTTCATTAACTTTCATCACCAAATCATCTATTGTACTTTCTTGAGATAGAGATAAATAACTCAACAATTTCGATATACTAACCCACTTTTTACATACCATTCCCTGTGTAAGGAGGTTTACAAAAGGTTCATCACTATCAACGAGTCCTAGATCCTTCATAAACTTGTGAAAAAATCTAGCGTAGAGAAGATGGAGTATCGCATGCTCTATTCCTCCAATATACTGATCTACATCAAGCCAATACCTACTTTCTTTCTCATCGAAAGGTTTTTCTCTATTCTTTGGAGAAGTATACCTAGCATAATACCAGCTTGAATCGAAAAATGTATCCATAGTATCTGTTTCTCTCTTAGCTGGACCACTACACCTTGGGCACCTGGTTTCCAGAAATTCTTTACTCGTTTCTAGAGGGTTACCTCTACCAGTAAAGTTAACATTAGTAGGTAGAATTATTGGAAGTTCATCATAAGAAACAGGAACATAACCACATCTTTCGCATCTTACAAAAGGTATCGGTGTACCCCAATATCTCTGCCTCGATATGAGCCAATCCTTTATCTTGTACTTATATTCTCTTTTTCCTAGTCCTTTTTCCTCAATGTAATCTATTATTTTCATTATAGCTTTATTACTGTCCATACCAGAGAAGATGGAAGAATTCACCATAATCCCTTCTTCCGTAAATGCTTCTTCCATCTCCTCAGCTTTAAGCTCTTTATCCTTTGGTTGAATTACTACTCTTATTGGTAAATTGTACTTTTTGGCAAACCTGAAATCCCTTTTATCATGAGCAGGTACACACATTATTGCACCAGTACCATACTCCATAACAACAAAGTTAGCAACCCAAAGAGGTACTTTCTCATTGGTAAGAGGATTTATAACATATCTACCAGTGAAGACTCCTTCTTTCTCATACTCTTCTGAAGTTCTTATTTTGTAATCCTCTTTTCTCATTCTATTAACTTCTTTCTCTATACTAGGGTTATCTTTCATTATTTCGTCAACCAATGGGTGCTCAGGAGCTATAGCCATGTAAGTTACTCCGAAAATAGTATCAGGTCTTGTCGTAAATATTGGGAAGTCTCTACCATCTTCAAGTTTAAAGTTTATAGTAATACCAAAGCTCTTACCAATCCAGTTTTTCTGCATCAATATAACCTTCTCTGGCCATTTACCAAGTTTAGAATGATCTTCAAGCAATCTATCAGCATATTCTGTTATTTTTATAAACCACTGTTCTATGTTTACAAGCTTTACTTCAGTATCACACCTCCAACATTTTCCTTCAATTACTTGCTCGTTTGCTAATACTGTGTTGCAATGAGGGCACCAGTTAACGGGAGAGGCTTTCCTATACACTAATCCTCTCTCGTACATTTTAAGAAAAAACCACTGATTCCATTTGTAGTACTCAGGATCACACGTTGAAATCTCTCTATCCCAATCGTACATAAACCCAAGCCTTTTTAGCTGCATCTTCATAGTGCTGATATTATCGTATGTCCACTTTAAAGGGTGAACGCCTTTGTTTATAGCAGCATTTTCCGCTGGCAAACCAAAAGCATCCCATCCTATAGGATGAAGTACGTTGTACCCTCTCATCTTCTTATATCTAGCAATAACATCGCCAATGGTATAGTTTCTGACATGTCCCATGTGGATCTTACCCGAGGGATAAGGAAACATCACAAGAACGTAGTACTTTTCTTTATCCTCATCCATGTAAGATTTAAAAACTCCCTCTTCTTGCCATATTTTTTGCCATTTTTTCTCTATTTTTTCAAACTCGTAGTTCATAGACTTTTCCTCAAGAGGTATAAAATTTTAAACAAAAAAGTACCCCAAATTCATCATAATTAGAAATAAAATTTTTTAATTGTTTCTAAAAAACTCACTGAGAAAGTAAGTTGTTTCTCTTATTTGATTCATCCATTCTTCCTTTGTATAAGGTTTTATCCTTCCGAAATTGAGTCTGTATAGATCATGAAAGAAGAAACCATTTGGTGGAAAGTACGAATAATACGTTACAAATTTCTTTAACCTCTCTGAGAAAGATTTGATAGGATCGTTTTTCCCTTTGTTTAGTTTAGTGTCGATTATGTTGCCAAAAACGATTTGAGTGTCTAGATTGTAAACAAACTTCAGATAATATTCGCCTGCTTTATCGAACATTTCATCACTATAAAACTCATATAACATGTAAAACGAGTAGTCTATTCCTGCATCTCTGAACATAAAGAGATCTTGACCATGTTCTCTTCCGGCATTCCACCCTAACATGAAAGCTATGATTGGTTTGTTTATTCCCCTATTTCTTAAACTGCTTACTATTTCTTTTACTACCCTACTAACTCTAATAGCTTTGTACCACTTGAAAAGTTTGTTGATTTCTTTGTTATTTTTTATACTCTTCAAAGTCGCTTTTTCATCCAGTTTTTCAGTGAAATCTAACTTACACAAAATTTCTGATGCAAAGTCTGGTATAAGCTCATATCCACCATAATCTCCAGTCCTTATAAAGTCTAGTCCTATAAAATCCACGTAGTCTTTCTTACCTATATATTCAAGAACGTCTATTAAGTTTGAGATTCTAGTATCTGAAAGTATTGACGTATACTTGTAATCCTTTACAAGATCTTTATTTTTCATTATGAGATTTGGGTAGTATCCATTGAAGCGGTTTTTTTCATTTTGTCCAAGCGTAAGAAAACACATAACATATGCACCAGTTTGTATACCTTTATCCTTGAGGAACTTGAGAACATTTAGATTGGAAAGTGGCACCGAATACCAAATTTCCTTACTTTTCAAATAAGTAGTTTGCCCAGCTAACATTAAAAAAGTGTTTAATCCTGCATCTTTCATGATTTCATATATTTCATTAGCTACTTCCCTATAGCTAAGCTTTCTACGATGACTAAACAATCTCTGGATTGGTACATTCTCCTCAAAAGTTAGTACTTTCAAAGGCTCGTTTAGCTTAAGTTGCTGTCTAGACATAATTACTAAGTTAGTTCTAAATAGAACATTACTATTCGAAAGAATACACATTTCATAAACACCATCTCTAATACCATAGTTAGGAATGTACAGAAAAACTAATCTACCATTTGAGAATCTACCAAATATTTTTTCTCTACCAAGCAGATCTGGTATTATCCCATTATCTCTGAGCAAATACATATAAAAATCTTTCGAACCCACACTCTCTATCCCCTCTAAGTTCACCTCTATATATTCATAATGTGTTAACTCAAGTGATTTAACATATACATTAAAAGAAAAACATTCAAAGTTACTAATAGCAATCGTTAAGACTAAAACGCATAAAACCTTTTGCATAATTGCAAC
>JBKBIJ010000064.1:0-10228 GCA_046299455.1 Brevinematia bacterium
GAGATATGGTGGTATGATCTTGGATTGAAAGGTTTAATTTTAGGATGTCAAAAAGGGATTTTAGAAGGTCTTCTGTAATTCTGTTATCCAGTTTAAAGACAGCTTTAACTATGAGTGTAGTTTTTGTGGCTACGTTGCTGTTTTTCTGGTCTTCCTTTCTTTTTTGATCTATTGGAAAACTATAGGGAGATGGCTTTTTTGTATATTCACAGAGTTATGGAATCTATTTGTAATGCTTTGTGGTATTCTTTATTCATAGGATTAATTATGCACCAAAACAATCCAGTAGTATTAAAGGCTATTAAGTATAAGTATACGATTTACATCTTTAATATTCATATATCTTTTGATTTAGAGTAGTATGATGTTTTGAATTTATAAGGAGTTTTACATCTAAGTTTTTCAAAAGTATCACTAAAGAATCTTATAACTCTTTAAGAATAGGTAAAATGTTTCTGGATATAATCTAAATTACTTTCTAAAATCTTTGGTGTTTTTTGTGGAAACTGTATTAGAAATTCAATTTTTTTATCTCTTTTTCTTTCGTTCCACTTACAACTTATTTGATGAATTGTTAACTCTGTTTATGACTTCTTAAGAAATATAGTTCCTTTGAAATTAACTTTAGAAGTTATGGAACATAGATACCATTTTAATTCTAAAGTAGAAGCAATGAGATTTTTTGAAGAACAAACTTACAAAGATATTTACCGAAAAACTCCCTTAAGGAGTTATTTAACAAAAATACCATAAGAGGGGTTATCTGAATAGGTTTTGGGGAATAAGATATAGACTTAGGAAATTAGATTTTGATGTAACACTCTTTAGAGTGCTTAAAATTAATATTTTTGAAATGTAGTTTATGGATAGTATGGTAGATTACCTAGAGAGAAAATTTAAATAGTATTTTTGATATAATCTTTGGTTTTTATTGATTTTAGGTAGTGTTATTGTTTATATTCTTGTTAAGAGGTTGTTTATGAGATTGACTGAAAGAGCTGCTCATGTTATGAAGATTATACTAAAGGAAAGTAATAGAGAAGAGAGTTTTGTAAGGTTTGTTGCGGTCAGTGGTGGATGTAGTTGTTCAGGTCAAAAATATGGATTGTACATTGACGATGAAAAAAAAGACGATGATGTTCTTTTTGAAGTTGAAGGAATAAAATTGATAGTTGACCCTGTAAGCTATCAAGAAGCTAAAGATTTAACGATTGATTATGTCAAAGACGAAGTTTTTGGAGAAGGGTTTACTGTACTAGGTAATAGTTGTGGTTGCCAAGATAATAATTGTAACTGTAAAGGATAATAATTTGGTTAGTCCGCTAAAATAACTATTAGAGGGTTATTTTTACCTAATATTTTGCTAGTACGGAATATTGTTCTTTTTGTTTGGTTCTTTAAGGTTATAGTAACTAGTATATGGTATTTACCGTTTACTAATTTTTCTTTATTAATGTTGATACCACTCCAATAGACTGTAAGTTGGCTCCTATTGTCAACTACACTTATGTTTCTTCCAATTCCTATTAAGTATTTTTTTCTTAAGTTAGATTTGTGCCTAGATATAAGTTTTGAGGGAATTGCATAAAAGTTATAATCTATATACCAAACATCTTTGCTTACGTAAACAACAGTGGTTATTTTGCCAGGATTTGATCTATCAACAAATTTTTTGCCATTTCTATATGAAAAGTATATCTTAAAATCTTTTAAAAAGTTACTTTTGTAATTTTTTGTTTTTTTGTAATCATTTTTCTCTTGCTTAATATAGTGTGAAGTTTTATGTTTTACCTTTTTTTCTTCTATGTTTAGTTCTTTTGGTTTTTCGAATGTTGTAGAAAGTGGCTCAAATTCTTTAGTTATATTAGTGTCTTTCTGTATTTTCTCGAATATAATGTTTGTATCAGGTTGTGTAATTTGAGTTTTTGGAGTTAATTCTTCTATGTTAGTATTAGTTTGTGTATTTTGTTCCTCTACTAGGAACTTAGGTACTCCGACTTCTTTAAGTTCTGTTTCTTTTTTTTCTGCTTCCATGATGACTTTGGATAAGTCATCTTGATCATTTCTTTTGCAGGAAGTGAAAAAGAGAATTATTAGCAGAATCATCAAAAAAGAAAAAAAACCTTTCATATGATAAATTGTCGAAATAAGTCTAAAAGATTTTAGGAGAGATAGTATGAATATTTTCTTTACTACTGGTTAAATGAGTTTATAGCATTTTCAACAGAGTCGTATATATCAAAGAAGCCTGTTAATTTTGTTAACTCGAATACTTTCCTAACGGAGGCATAAACATTTGCAAGTTTTAATCCTCCACCCACTTTCTTTAGATTTGAAAGGCTAGAAATTAAAACACCAATACCGGAGGAATCTATGTAGCTTACCTTGTCCAGATTTACAACAATGTTAACTTTACCTTTTTCAATTTCTTGTCTGACAAGTTCTTTTATTTGTGGTGCGTTGTAGAGATCAATTTCTCCATTTACATCAAATACAACGACATCTCCCACTTCTCTTCTAGAAACTTCCATATATACCTCCTAATCTACAAATTCTTTCTACTTGAGAAATATAAAGAAATCCTAATTTCAATTTCAATATTTTAACGTCTATATTTTCGGAAAGAGTATTGTTGAACTTAATCTGTTCATTTTATTCCTGTTACCATCAGATCGAATAATCTTATTGTGAAATCTGTGAATATTCTTATTAATATGGGGCCCAGTATGAATAATAGTAGTCCTATTGCAATAAATTTTGGTACGAACGTTAGCGTTTGTTCCTGTATTGAAGTTGTTGCTTGGAATATGCTTATTATAAGCCCTACAAGTAAGGAAACTATGAGGAATGGCAGTGATAGTATGGCAGTTTGAATTAGTGTTTCGTTTACCAATCTGATTATTAGTCCTATTTCGTTCATTTTATCTTCCACCGAATCCAGATAGCATGATACTTTCTGTGAAGAACCTCTGGTTGAAGATGTATATTATTATTACTGGTAGCAATGCTATTAATGATGCAGCCATAACGAGTTCCCACTGTGATCCATATGATGTTTGGAATGCTGTTAGTCCAACAGGTATAGTTTTTATTTCTTCTGAATTAAGTACAACCAAAGGCCATAGAAAGTCATTCCACTGGAATAGGAAAGTAAATGTACCAAGGGTAGCTAGAGCACCTTTGGATAGTGGTAGTATGACATGCCAGAGTATTTGTAATCTATTAGCACCGTCAATGAATGCTGCTTCTTCTAAATCATAGGGTATCGATACAAAGAATTGTCTTAGCAAGAATGTGCCGAAAGCAGAGAATAAGGCCGGTAGTATTACTGCTGGTAAGGTATTAACTAGACCCAAAGTTTTGAATAGTATGTATACTGGTATCATCGTAACTGTGAATGGGATCATTAATGTACCTAAGTAAAGTAAGAATACTGTATCTCTTCCGAACCATCTTAGTCTGGCGAAAGCGTAAGCTGCTAGAGTACATGTGACAAGCTGTCCAAATGTGGTTATTGTAGCTACTATTAAGCTGTTTCTATAGTACTTATCGAATGGTACGGATATCCAAGCTTTGACAAAGTTTGCCCACCATGTTCTAACTTGTTTGTATCCTTCTCTGTATCCACCAGGAACAAAATTACCTTTTTCATCGACATATACATATCCGACTCTTTGTGGTATGAACCTTTTGTCATATATGTCTTCTGGATCTTTGAGTGCTGTTGAGATTGTCCATAGAAATGGAATAACCATTGTAAAGGCACCTATTGAAAGTATTATGTAAGCAATGAAATTTCTTATTCTTTCTTTTCTTTTTTTCTCTTCAACTAAGTTTTGACCGTAAAATTTTTCTCTGGTAGTCATAAAGATACCTCCTTATTTTAAAACTACCACGATGAAGTGGTAGATTCTTGACCTAATCTCCACTGAATTATAGTAAATATCATCATTACGAAGAATAAAAAGACTGATAATGTTGCAGCATATCCCATTTGGAACCATTGGAAAGCATTATTGTATATGTAGTACACTATTGTTTTGGTTGCGCCTGCGGGTCCACCGCCAGTTAGTACATACTGTGATCCAAATGCTTGGAAACCGTTTATTACACCAATTATTATTATGAAAAAGTTCGTAGGTGCTAACATAGGCCAGGTGATATAAGCGAACTTTTGTATTTCATTTGCGCCATCTATGTCTGCTGCTTCATATAAAAATGAAGGTATTTGTTGTAATGAAGCAAGGTACACTAACATAGTATATCCAACATTTTTCCATACATCCATTACTATTATTGCAACTTTAGCCCAGTTGCCATCTCCTAACCAGCTTGGTGGGTTGATAACACCTATTGATTTTAAGAGTTCGTTTAGTAACCCTTGGTCGTTGTAGATCCATCTCCAAAGCATTGCAACTGCCACCAGATTAGAAATGTATGGTAGGAAATATAGTGTTCTAAATAAAGCTATACCTTTTAATTTTTGGTTAAGCGCTAATGCTAGAATTATGGCAAACGCCATTCCTAGAGGTATTTCCGTCATGAATATAATTGTATTTAGAAAATATCTCCAGAAGTCTTTATCCCTAGTGAATAGTCTTTTAAAGTTATCTAATCCTATGAATTGTATTCCTGTTTTACCACCTATGAAAGATTTGTCTACGATTGCGGTAACTTCTACTGGTAAGTTACCTTTTATTTTTAATATTGTACCTTCTTGTAAATTAAATTCTTCACCGGTTTTCAGAGATGAAACCTTGACAGGATATGTTGCGTTAGTTGAGCCCTTGGGTATTAGTACATTATTTTCTACTATACCTAAGAAAGTTAGTTTCTTTGAATAATTAGCTTTAACAGAAATTGAACTTGCAGGTATTTCTAGTCCTTCAGTGTAAGTACCACTAATTACCTCCGTTATTTTACCCGAAATTTCTATTGATGATCCTACGGAAACTTCAAATTCGCTATCATTGACAAACTTAACCACAGTATAACTTACATTACCATCAGATTGAGATATGGGTATTTCAACATTGAATACATATCCTTCAGGAAATGTATAAGTGAAATCTTCTTTACCTTTTACAGAAATTGGCAGAATAATGCTTTCACCAATTTTGGGTAATTTGAAAGTTGTTGACTGAAGTAAGTTTTGATCTAGTCTTACGGAGAACCTTTTAGAAATCTCAACATCTGATTCTATTACTGTACCTTTGTTTATTGTTATATCTTCATTTACTGCTGAAGTAGTAATAAATATCACCTCACCCTTAGATGTAGAGGGATAGCTTATACCATCCCATTTGGTAAGAGCTAAAAAGAAGACAGCAACAACAGGGAAAGCTGTTATGAGCAAAAAACCAAAAAAGTTTGGAGATAAGAAAGCAAAAGCTGTTAAAAATTCTTTTATTGCTTTTTGTCTTTTTATTTTCCTTGACAAAGCATCCATATAACCCTCCATTTCTTAGGAAACAATCTTTTACATTTATTTTGAATACTTTAGGTTAAGTTTTCAATATTTTTTGAAATTTCATTGTCTATTATAAGAATGCTTTTGTTGTGTATGTTGATTTTTATTCCTTTGTTGGTTGAGTCAATTTTAAATATTATATTACCATTATCTTTCGAGACGCCATGAGGGTAGTGTTCTCTAGTTTCTACTTTTTCTATAGTTTTAATTTGATTAACGTCAAATTGTTCTAGGTAAAACCCCATTCTGATGAAAATTTTGCCTTTTTTTTCTCTTATACTGAAAGAAGTTAGAAAGAATGCTGATATTAATAGGAGAATTAGAAAGATTGCTAAAGTGATTGCAGGATGTATTTCTTCTGAAAATGGGTTGTTTATTGCAATTTGGTATATAAAAAAGAAAAATGTAATTAGAAGTAAAAGATATATTGGAAAATTTCTTATAAGTATGATTCTGAAATATTTAATTTTTTTCATGTTGTAGCGTTACTCAGGATATTTATTATGTCTTCTATCGGCATTTTATTTTGTTCTCCAGTTTCCATATTTTTTAATGATACTTTGTTCTCTTTCAGTTCTTCTTCTCCTACTATTATTGTAAATTTGACTCCTATTTTGTTTGCCAACTTCATTTGTTTATTGAGATTACCAATATGGAACAATGTATGGGTTGTAATACCTTTATTCCTTAGGGTTTTTGCAATTTTAAATAGTGGTTCGATTTCATTAGAGGAAGCATTGCATATAGCGACAGATATTTTTTTAGGTATGTTTATGTTTTCTTTTAAAGCTAGTATAGTTCTCTCTATTCCGATAGCGAACCCAAAAGCTGGTATTTCAGGTCCTCCAAATTCTGAAACTAGATTGTTATATCTACCCCCTCCAGCTATAGCATTTTGAGTACCTATACCTTCGTATTTTATTTCAAACACGTTTCTAGTGTAGTAATCTAATCCTCTAACTAGGTTATCATCGATGACAAACGAAATCCCTTCTTTTGAGAGAAGAGTGGAGAGATTGTCTAAATGGTGTTTACAGTTACTACATAGGTATTCTTTGATTTTGGGAGCACTTTTTAGAGTGTTTTGGCATGAATGGTTTTTACAATCGAATACTCTAAGAATGTTTTTATTTCTTCTTTCTTTACAATCTTCACAAAATTCACTAATGTTCTCGTCAAAAAACGAAATTAAGATCTTTTTATAATTAGGTACGCATTCTCTGCATCCGACGTTGTTTATTACAAGTTTTACTTTATCGCTAATTCCTAATTCTCTGAGTATGTACCAAAGCATTGTAATTGATTCAAAATCGATTAGAGGACTATCACTACCAAACCATTCGATACCAGCTTGATGGAATTGTCTTAATCTACCTGCTTGAGGTCTCTCTGCTCTGAACATTGCACCTATGTAAAAGAGTTTGTGATACTTAGGTTCATTTAGGAAATTATTTTCAAGGAATGCTCTTACAACACCTGCTGTTCCTTCTGGTCTCATTGTTACATCTCTGTCACCTCTGTCTCTAAATGAAAACATTTCTTTTCTAACAATGTCACTACCTTCTCCTATACCTCTAACAAATAATTCTGTCCTTTCGAGTATAGGAAGTTTGATTTCTTCGAATCCATAAATTTTTGCATATTTTCTAAACGTATTTTCTATAACTTCAAAGAAATGAAGATCGTCACCATATATGTCAAGAAAACCTCTTAACTTTAAAAACCTTTCACTCATGATTTGAGTAGAATTATAATTTAGTATATTCCTAAAATTGTATTTTAGGACAAGTTTCTGTTGTGGAGATACATTGGTCAATGTTTGATTGTCTTGTTTTTGCATAAGTTTAAACTACTAACTCTAAATTTTCATAATACTTAATTATGATTAGGATAAGGGTTCAAGCTGTTATTTTTGATGATACTGGTAAACTACTTTTAGCCAAACACTCTAAGAATGGTAAAGAGTATTACGTTTTGCCAGGTGGAGGAGTTGAATATGGAGAAAGGTTGTTAGATGCTTTGGTTAGGGAACTTGAGGAAGAGTTGAATATAAGTAAAGTTTTTTCTGCCAAACTGTTAGATGTAAGAGAATTTATAGATAGTGAAAGTGGTAGACACGTTTTAGATATTTACTATTATGTAGTTGCTAATCTAGAAGGAGTGAAGCTTTCTGAGAATGATGGGGTGTTGGTAGGTTTTGACTTTTTTGATTTGAGTGAGTTAAAAAACATTAATGTTTATCCTTCTTGGTATTTTATAGAAAATCTGATCAAAGAAAGTTTAGGGTACATAATAAAAAAATGATTTTATGAATAGATCAGAAAGGTTGAGAGAAGAAATAGAAAAAATGCCAGATTACGAGAGAGAAAACCTTAGGAAGAAAATGGAAGAATCTATTAAGGATTTGAATTTATCTGATAAAACCAAAGTTAATCGCAATGTCCAGCAGGAGTATTCCATAGTAAGTTTAACACTTTGGGATAGATTTCTAATATTTGTGTTTTCAATACTAGGTTTAATGTCTTTAGAGATGTATATTAACAGGAAGAGATTAAAGATTATAAAAACTAGAGTTGCTAGTATTTCTCCGCCTTTAATGAATGTAAAAAAAAAGTATCTCTATCCTCAATTTGGGAAATATTTATATGAATTCTATGTTGTTATAAGCTCTGTTAGTGAATTACTTGAGATGACGGTTTTTAATCCGAATATCTGGGACAATATTGATGATTATAACTTCAAAACTTGTTCGGAGTACCTTTTTGAGTTTTTGACTAATACTAGATCTCTTTTTAGCATTACTGACTTAAAAAGCGTTATTTCTGAAAATAAGTCACTAAAAAAAATTTTTGATAAAATTGAGGTTGAAGTTAACAACAATATTTCTGATTTAGATGTTTCTGTAATTAATAAAGCAAATAAAATTTATACTAGGCTCTTTATTTTCAGGGAGCTTGATAAGAATGTTGATTTTAAAAAACTTCTTAGGTATTTCTCAGATGAAAAAGGTAGAATATCAAATAATGCAATCCCAGATTTTTGGTTTACTCAGGAGATAGAAAAGTTATGTAATATTGTTTCCGAAATTGATATTACTCCTATGATTATTGATGTGATTATGGCTCTTAAAAAGTACATTAGTGAGATAATTGATAAGCAGTCTTATGATTATAAGAAGTTTTCAAAGATTTCTCAGATATTATCTCCTGAAAATTTAAATAAGGTTTATGAAATTACCGAGAAAATTGATTTGATTGATATTGTTTGTATTCTTAAAGATGATCCAGATTTTTTACCAATATTTGTTGTTCCTGAACAATCGTTAGTTAATGTTTATAGAGATGTTATTATTAGTAAGAGCAAGAACCATGCTACTGAGATTGTAAACAATATTATAAAAGAAAAAGTTGATACATTTTTTTATCTTCTAGGGAAGACAGACCTTGAGGTAAGAAACGCTCTAGATAATATAATTTATATTGAGAGTTTTAATGATAGGCTTACTTCTTACAAATTAGATTACTTTGTTTATCCTGTTGCTTTTAGAGTTGTTTATTCTATATTCAATTACTTTTGGAAACCATACTTTAGGGATGCATTAAACGATATTGTTGTAAATGGTATATTCAAAGAAAGGTATCTAAAAAATTCTATTTCATCTATTATCCAATCTTTTGATGAATCTGAGAAAGCTATTCAGGATTTTGTAAAGAAAGTAGGTATGGGAGGTGAGTACTATAATGTCATAAATAGATTTATCGAAGAGCCAGATATTCTGAGATCTGAAACTTCCAAGAAGTCAATCCAACAAAAAATAGTGCTAGTTAACAACCTTGCTGGTGTTATTGTCGTAAAGTACTATGATCTATTGCTGCAGCTTAATAAATATCTAAAGTTGGTTTTAGATGATTACTATTCAATTTCTCCTGAATATATATTGAACATAAAGACAATAAAGGGAGTTTATAATAAAGCACTTATAGATACTTTGAAGAAAGGCCAAGATATTGTTTCTGTGTCTGTGGAAATACTATCTTACTATACTAGCTAAAATTATCTCTTAAAGCACAACTTCTAGGAGACAAAAAGTATATTTGTATTCATCTTTTTAATATGTGTCTATAATTAGACTAAAGAGTTTTATAAGGAACTACCATCCTATACTTCGATAACCTATAGCTCTTTAGAAGTTATAGATCAGGAGTACGAATTCTCCAAGTAAGCTTGTAATGAGAAAAGAGAGAAAAGAAAAACAAGAAATTTAACTTTTAACACACCATACCAATTTAGATATAGCTAGTTGATGTTCTATTCACCTAAAAATAAGATGATGTTCCAAGAATATTGACTTAAATGTTGACTTACTTATTATTTGTAAAGAAGAAATTTTCTAAATTTTCAGAAAACATCCAGTATAATTACTCCAATGCTCTACATTCAATTAGAAAAAATAGAGTGTTTCAAAGATATATCTAAGAAGTTAGATAACCCCTTAAAAAGGTCTGCCACTTAAAGGGACTACATCTCTTTAGAATTTATAAGAAAAAGTACAGATTAACTAGAATCGCCTAAAAAAGTTTTAGAAAGGAATAAGAGATTCAAATAAATTGGAATTCCGGCACTTACCCACTTAAGTGAAAAGTATTTCAAAAATCTAATTTGGAACATGTTCCCCACATTAACAAAGGAAATTCTCCAAAAGATAAGTAAATTTAAAGAAGACTTTTAGAATCATCACTTAAAGAGACCATTCATTCC
>JBKBIJ010000065.1:0-10099 GCA_046299455.1 Brevinematia bacterium
GGTAATTTACTGTAAAGTAGCGTTAGGAATTTTTTGTAAGTCTAGAAAAGTACTCTTATTGTTTCATGATATTTCTTTTCATATCTTCTAGGTGTGTTAAAATTTAATTTCTTAAGTTTCTTTATTTCACCTATCATTTCATTTCTAAGAACTATTAGGATAAGTTCTCTTATGTTACGTCTGTTTCATAACCTTTAAGGTAAGGTAGTTTCTTCGAAAGTAATTAGCCTAAATATCTCTTCAAATTGGTCCAACTATATGAGAATTCTTTGTGCTAATAGGGAAAGTATAGGTTAGTTAGTTACTTGTAGTTTAGCTTCTTTACAAAATCATTTGCGTTTTCCAAAACATTTTTTACATAGCTCCAATTATCCATCATAATCTCATCCCTAACTTTATAAGAAAGCTCTATAAACCTATCAAAAGCTTTTAAGAGATTTTGTTTATTTTTTTGGAAGATATCTATCCAAAGATCGGAGTTACTATTAGATATTCTCGTAGTATCTATAAGACCTTTACCAAAAACTCCATAAAATAAGTCTTTATAAAAATCTGAATTATAGAGAGAACTAGAGAGGATAAACGACACTAAATGGACAAAATGACTAGTTTCAGCCACTATACTATCGTGAATATCAGGTGGTAAAACCAACACTCTCATACCCAGAAGCTTCCAAAAGTCAGAGACTTTTTTGACTTGTTCTTCGGAGTTACCGTAGGGAGTTATTACACACAAGGCATCTTTGAAAATTTCAGAATCAGAGTTTTCTATACCAGATTTTTCACTTCCTGCTATAGGATGAGAACCTATAAAAGATAGATCATTTATTTCTTTAACAACCCAATCCTTAACACTACCAACATCTGTTACTAATGTACTAGGACCTATGAAAGGCTTAATAGTATAAAAAGCACTAGGTATAGCGGAGACAATTGTTGAAATAACAACAATATCGCACTCCCTAACGCCCTCAACATTCTGATAATCAACTATCCGGTCAAAACAGTTTAAATTATCTGTACTTGGTAAAGACTTAACGCTTCTAGTTATACCAAGAATATACATATCTGGGAAATTACGCCTCAGAGCCAACCCTATACTTCCACCTATAAACCCTAAACCAGCTATACCAACCTTACTAACCAAATCAATCCTCCAGATTAAATGAAAACAAATCGGAAGACTCTAACACATCCTCGTAATCCTCTGGTTCAAGTCCATTAAACTTATTCATAGCAGAATCTATTCCTTCAAACAATATAACTTCTACGACTTTTTTGAAAACTTTCAATGTTTTGCTAAGTATCTGGTATTCTTTCAGAGTGATGTTAGACAAAACCCAAGTATCAAGTGGTACATACTCTGGTGGTTCACCAATACCTATTCGTATCCTTGGAAACAAATCTGTCTTAAGGTAGTAAGAAACAGACTTCAGACCATTATGTCCCCCACTAGACCCCTCTTTTCTTATCCTTATCTTACCAACGGGCAAGGTAACATCATCACATACCACTATTATGTCTTCTGGAGGTATTTTTAAAAAGCTAGCAGTGTACAAAACCGGTTCTCCACTTATGTTCATATATGTTTGAGGTTTCAAAAGAGCTACCTTCTTATCACCTATCTTTGCCACACCTAAAGCACTCTTCTTCTTCTTTACATCAAATTTGACATTATACTCTTTAGCTAAAGAATCTATAGCCATAAAACCTATGTTGTGCCTAGTATAAGTATACTGAGGACCTATATTACCAAGACCAACTATTAACTTAGCAAAATTTTTTCCCATATAAGTCCCCCTATAAAAAATATACTAAATATAACATAAAACATACTACTTGTATACACCAGCTATAACCGTATTATCATGATTTAAAATCCTATAAGGAATCTTATCTTTTATCTTGAAAATCACCAAAGTATCACCTACACCTAGATCCGATACATCTATTTTTATAACATCGGGTATCTCTTTAGCTTTAACCTTTACTTTAAGAGACCAGAGTAACCTCCTAAAAACACCACCAACCTTAGCACCCTTAGCAATACCCGTAAACTCAATAGGTACGCTTACAATAACCTCTTCATCACCTAAAACACTCTGCAAATCAACATGGATTAAGCTTCTCTTTATAGGATCTATTTGAACATCCTTAACAAAAACTGTCAAACTTTGCCCATCATCTAAAATTACCCTGAATAACTTATTCTTACCAACCTTGTGAAGCAACTTCTCAAAATCCAGATAATTAAAATAAACATGCAAGTTATTATTTAGGTTTTTCCCATAAATAACACCCGGTAAAAAACCTTTAGCCCTAAGCTTAGACACTGACTCTTTACCTAACTTATCCCTAACAAAGCATTTTATAGATAGATCCATAACAATCTCCTCTGGAGGATATTAACTTTAATTATGAATAAAAACTATAATTTCTTTCAAACAGAAAAAGGAGACTATATCAAAAAATCCAATTTTCTAAATTTCTTTCTCTCATTTATTCTTCCTTCCAACTTATTCAGATAGGTTCTATGGTATTCTATATTTATAACTTCTAAAAAAGGTAATTTTTGAATTGACTCACTTAGAGGATTTCTACAAATTTAGAATATTCATTCCCTTTACAACACATTTAGATAGATGTTGTTATATTTTATTTCTGCCTTATAATTTCTCAAGAGTGGAAATTTTCTAGAGTGATTATGTATTTTTAAAATTCAACGAATTTCTTAGCAATTTTGTACACCTCTAAGTAGCAAAGCAACATTCTTAAAACAGCCTCAACTCAAAGATAGTATTCCCAAAATGGATTTTAAACAATTATACCCAAAGAATATACTTTCTACTGGTAAAAGTTAATCGAATATCATTATAGTTTCACAAAAAATAACTGAAAATATTTCAAAAAAACGACCACTCTTCAAAAGACAATTTTTAACATAGTCTCACAATGACATTTTAAACTCATTAGATAAAGGTAGTTCTATATAAGTTTTTACTTCCATGAAATTAGATTTTCTAAGTAAGTAGAACATTAGACAAATCAGAACCAAAGGGCAATCAAAAATATAAATCTTATTCATAAGAGAATGAGAAAATAAAAGTAATGATGGTAGTTCCACGTTCTGTAACTTTTTTGATAAATGTATAATGTAGTCTAAAGAGAAAAAGGTATGATAAAATTTGGTAACAATTATCGAGTTAACCATCTTAGGGAAAGTAGGAATATAACCAATATCATCAATACCCACCAACTCGAAATGTTTATCTCTCTACTCTCAAGGACGCTTTTTGAATTCCTTTCTTTTATCTTTCTAACCAGATAATCATTTAGCTCGTTTACATGTATAGAATTACTCAATTTTCTTTGTCCGCTAAATGCAGACTCTTGAAGGTATATTTCTTTAGAAAATTCTCTTTCTCTATCAGAAAGAAATTTTACAACTTCTATGAAAACATCATAAGAAAATGAAGAATAAATACCTACTTTTAAATTCTCAACATCCACTTTAGATATATCCTTAAGCAATATAAATAACATTTCTCTATCAAGGAATTTCATATAAAATGTCGTTCCATACTTATCAAGGATAACAACATCACCTGAAATTTTCGGAAAATTGTACTTAAGAGATTCTTTTACTGTTACAGGATACGTATATGAAATATCAAAAATTCCCAATTCACGATCATACAAAAACTCCTTAGAAGAAATTTTGATATTATTCATTTTTGAAAAACCTATTATACCTTTGAGGAATTCTTCGGAAGGAGAAATAAATACTATCTTAGCACCTTTTTCAGAAAGTTCCAATATTTCGCTCAAAGTTACATTTTTTGGACAACCTACAATAAGGTTTTTGAACTTATAATCACCTTTTATCGAAAAATCCTTTCTAACATTTACCATAGGATAGAACCCGTATCCTAGTTTATTTAAAACATTTACTAGTACTCTTAAATCTTGGTTTGGTTCAAACCAAATTAACCCTATACTTTTCATATCTTCTAATATTATTTTTATTTCTTTGTTAAATGATGAGACTATTATCTCCTTAGGTAAAGAACTAAGAGATAGTAAATACAAATCTTTACCATTCCCATCAAATATCCTTCTTTTAGTTTCCGCATTGAAAATTTTTACATCAGATGGTATTATTGTCTTTATCGCCAAATAATCAGATTGAGCAACGTTTGTATAGAAAATCTTTTCTATCAAATGATTTGTTTGTATTTCCTCCCCTAAATGCACAAATAAAATATTCGTTCTATCTAGTAATTGTTTTGGTACATCAAACAAAAAATCAGAAACTATTACATGAAATTGATCAGGATCTAAGTTTGTCAAATCTTCTTGTTTATTATGTGGCACACCAAACCTTCTCACGAAATCAAAATCTAAAGAAATTAAGTAATCCTCAAAACCCCTGATCTTATCTCTCGAACTCTCAGAATAATCGAGATGTAAAACTACATTTACACTTTCATTAGTTAACAAATTAACTTTAAACGCTAAAGGAATAGAAACCAAAAAAACAACTATAACCACCAATACGTATACAATTTCTTTCTTCAAAGCAAAAAACAATATTCCTAATACAAAAAACACCAAACTTACAAAAAACATAAAACTTATAATTTAACGACTAATAGCTATCTTTCAACATATTCAAGTTAGCTTACCCCACATACCTCTATGAATTATCCAAGTTCTATCTATGATATTTCAAAAACACTTTCTTGTCCAAATGAAGAGTACATCAAAAATAATATTTCCTGATATACATATGAAATCGAATAAATCCTTAATAAGAGTATTCACTTGAACGATTGAGTACACCTCAAAAATACTATCCCCACACTTTAAAGATATAAGAAAATATTGCTAAGAAATTTGCTAAGAAATCTGATAACTCTTCAGAAAAGAGGCCTGTCACATTCTATTAACCACCTAGAAAATAGTCATCACTCTAAGAGTTTAAGCTATTGAAAAGATAATAACAAGCACTAGCAAGAATAACTAAAAATGCTATGGCCAAAAAATTCCTAAAATTAGCTTTTGAGAGAAAATATAGATATACACTAGACTCCTGAAACATTTTTAAGTCACTTTTACACTTAAAAGTGTCATAAGATATTAGAGAATTATGTAATCACCTTAAAAGGGTTTTCTATCAAAAAAGCTACCTTTCTCTGGAAGTCATAGAACAAAAGCTGACTAAATGAGCTGTAGCTGAAAACACAGAAAAAATTCTAAGGAACTCGAATTTTGACACAATCCCAAAGTACTCCTTTTTCTAAATCCAAAAATATCTCTAAAATTCTACAACTACCTAAAAAAATCATCACTCTAAGAGTTTAAGCTCTTATAAAAGCGATAATTAGCATTAGAGAGAACAACTAAAAAAGTGCTAAGGTTCAGAAAATCTCTAAAATTAGCTTTTGAGGGAAAATGTAGATATACACTAAACTTTTGAAACACTTTTTTACGTCACTTTCACACTCAAAAGTGTTAAGATATTAGGGAACTGGGTAATCCCTTAAAAGGGTCTTTACCCCGGAAAACTACGCTTTTTTAGAACTCATGGAATAGAAGTTGTCCAAATAAGATGTAGCTAAGAAACACAGTAAAAAAGTTCTAGGGAATTGGAATTTTTGCGAAGTTATGTATTAACTGAATGTATTTGAAAAATGTTATTTTTACACTTAAAAGTTTTATAAGATATTAGGAAATTAAATGATACCTTAAAAGAGTACTCACTTAGAGAAATTATACTCTTTTTAGAAGTTATAGAACAGAAAAAGTTACAACTCTTAATGGAATTAAAATACCATCGCAGTAAAAGAGAAAGTTCCAAAATACTCTCTTGTCTGAATGTGTGAAAAATATCGCTAAAAAATTCGATAAATCTTTAAAAAACCCTGTTACCAAAAAATTATCTTTCCCCATAAGGTGAAAAGGCAAGTACCACAAAAGAAGTTATACAAATAACTTTTGGTAGATATAGTTAAAAGAAATAGACTTAGGAAATTAGATTCTTAACACAGATTTTCAAAGAAGTTGTAAAGAGAAATGGGTATTTCTAAATATAGAAAACTCTTAAAAGAAATATCATGTTAACCAAATAGGAAAGTATAAATATATCTTCAGCACAATATCCTTCAGTTTTACAATTTGAACCAATAAATAGGACTTGATTAAAATAAAATATAGGAGGGTAATATGAAAGAAAAAGAAGAAGTTAAAAAGGAATTTGACTTTAACAAAGTAAAAGAAGAAATGAAAAATCATTTTGAAAATAGCATTAATGTTTATAAGGATGAACTTAAGAAGATAAGAACAGGCAGATCAACAACCCTTATACTTGAGGATATAAAAGTAGATTACTATAACAATTTAACACCTATAAAGCAATTAGCAACTCTTTCTGTAAAGGACGCTTCCACAGTTATAATATCTCCCTGGGATAAAAACGCCATTAAGAGTATAGAAAAAGCTTTAATTTCATCAAATTTAGGTCTAGGTGTTGTAGTTGATGGGACCAACATAAGAGTAAATTTCCCACCCCTCACTGAAGAAAGGAAAAAAGAAATTATAAAACTACTTCATGGAAAAGCTGAAGAGGTTAAAGTTGCACTTAGAAACATCAGACATAAATATCTAAAACTAGTAAAAGAGTCCAAGGAATCTTTTCACATTAGTGAAGATTTAGAGAAAAGATACGAGCAAGAAATCGATAAAATGTTCCACGAATATACTGAAAAAGTTGAAACACTTACAAAAACTAAAGAGAAAGAAATTATGGAAGTTTGATTATGGAGTTTGAGGAACTACTCAAAGGAATAGACAGAAACAAACTGCCTAACCACGTCGGAATAATAATGGACGGTAACGGACGCTGGGCAAAACTCAGAGGGTTACCTCGGATAGAAGGACATAAGGAAGGTTTGAAAGCTTTGGAAAGCATACTAGAGTTCAACAGATACTTAAGGATCCCTTATATCACGGTATATGCTTTTTCCAAGGAAAACTGGCTTAGAGATAAAGAGGAAGTTGAGTTCCTCATGTCAATGGCTATTAGAGTTATAAATGACAAACTCAAAGAATTCAAAGAAAAAGGTGTTAAATTTTTACATATAGGTGACAAATCAGAAATACCAGATAAATTAAGTAACATGATAAATGAGCTTGAAAACGAAACAAAAGAGGGAAATCTTTATACTCTATGCGTTGCATTTAACTATGGTGGAAGAGACGAAATTGTCCAAGCTGTAAAGAAAATCTTAGAAGATTTTGTTAATAACAAAATTAGCCAAGAAAATATCAATACCAATACTATCGGTAATTACATCTACCATCCAGAGGTACCTGACCTCGACCTTATAATAAGAACCAGTGGTGAGAAAAGAATAAGCAACTTCATGTTATGGAGATCCGCATACGCAGAGTTATACTTTACAAACACATTATGGCCAGATTTCAAACCTTTACACTTTGTTGAAGCAATAAAAGATTACCAATTAAGAGAAAGAAGATTCGGTAAAATAACTAAGGGGTAAAAAAAATGGGTAGAAGACCTCTAAAACCTAGAATTCCAAAAAGATTCATTTTAGGCGTAACTGGTAAGATGCTATCTGGTAAAAATGAAGTTTGTAAGATCTTGGGAGAAAAAGGTTTTAATATAATAGACGTTGATACTATAGGACATAAGGTATTAGAAATAAGAAAAGACGAAATATTAAAAATGATAGATAAAAATATCCTTGACGAAGAGGGTAAAATAGATAGAAAAAAGCTTAGTAAAATCGTATTCTCCGATCCTATGAAACTGCAACTACTCAACAAATTAACACATGGCACAATAAAAGAATTAGTCAGATTATCTATCGATAAAGACGGGTTTTATTGTATTAATGCAGCACTTTTGTTTGAAATAGGACTTGATGAATTCTGTAATCTAATAGCTTATGTCGAATCAAGCGAAGAAAACATAATAAGTAGAGCAAAACTCCGAGGATTAGAAGAAGAAGAGGTAAAAAAAAGAATAAAATTCCAAAAGAAATTATCAGACGTTCAAGATTTAGTTGATATTGTTATATACAATAATTCTTCACTCGATGACTTAAAAAGAGAAGTTGACGAGAAAATACTTTCAATCGTTAAACTATGAGAATAGAAGAACTAGAAGCGTTAATAAAAAGTTTTGAATTTGTAGTTGGCATCGATGAGGTAGGCAGAGGATGTATTGCAGGGCCAATGTTTGTATGCTCGGTTGTAATTCCAACTAACCTGTTCATCAAAGGTGTCAAAGATTCAAAAATACTTTCTAAAACTAAGAGAGAAAAACTTTTCCCCAGAATAGTAGAAAACGTACATAATATAGGAATAGGTGTTGTATCTAACGACGAAATAGATAAATTTGGAATGAGCATCTCGCTTAGATTAGCTATCATCAAATCCTTGATAAATCTAAAATTCCTACCAAAACTTATAATAACTGATTATGTACACATCAAAAATACCAAGTTTGGTGAATTTCTAGAAACCCAAATTCTTGACAAAAACAAAAGAGATATATATTTAAGCTTGTATAATAAAATACAAAAATTTGATGAAAAAACCATTTTTAACGACAAAATTTATTACATATCCATTAAGAAAGCGGATAGATATGTCCACGCTAACTCTATAGCATCTATAATAGCTAAAGTACTAAGAGATAGATACATGAACCACATATCAATCAAGTACCCTGTATACAGTTTACATAAAAACAAAGGCTACCCATCAAAAGAACATATAGAAGCTATAAAAAAATACGGGTTATCAAATATCCACAGAAAATCATTCAAGCTCAAGAACTTAATCTACTAAAAATTTTCATAACAGTTAACTTAATCTAAAACTCTCTCGGAATTACATTAGAAAATCACAAAGCAAAAAACAAAAATACCCCCAAAATAAGGTTCTCTCGAAAATATTACTTTCCTAATTAAAGATATAGGAAAATATTATTAAGAAATTCGATAACTACTTAAAAAGCCATCACTCTAAGAAATTGATTTTCTTTAGAAGTTATATAAGACTTCCAGTGAATAATTCTATTAAGTGAGTTTTTTACAATCATTGATATTTCAATAATATGATCTTGTAAGCTGATAAGTATACCTTCTTTAACTTATTGATTTATAACCCTTCTTGAATTTTATACCAAACATTATAGAAAAAATACTATAAGATAACTACTCCTAATAAGACGTGTTTTCTGTTTCGTAATCCCTTGTTTATTCATTTATATATCTTTTTCTTTTAGGTGTGATACTGTTCCAAAATTTATGAAGATTTATAAGGTTTATCATATCAAGAAACTATCTTTTTTAGAAGTTGTGAAACAGAAATACCATAAGCCCCCTTGTCTTAATAGGATATGCTTTCTAACTTATCTTTGTTTATCTGCTTACATATATTTTGATATATTTGATTTTAGAGTGTGTTATCGTTTCAAGAGTTAATAGAGACTTTTAAGGTTACACTACCCCAAGAAATCAAATTTCTTGATAAGTTACATAATATGAATACACTAACAGAGATTGTCCAAACGGCTTTTAGGAAAGGATGAAAGGACTTAGGAAATTCGATAATCACTCAAGAAACTTGCTGCTTAAAAAACTACCTTTTCTGAGAGTACCTAAAAAATTAATCTCAGTAAAATAACGATTTTCCTCTAAGTTACCCCATTTTTCTTTCTTTCGTTTGTTCTGTTGGGATATTTCAAAAAAACTATTTTCCTACTTAAAAGTACTCATGATATTCTAGGAAAATTAGATAACTACTTAAAATTGATCTGCCGTTCAAAGAAACTACCTTTCTTAATGAAGTTATAGAACAAAAGTACCACGAAGAAGAATTGTTCAAATGATTTGTAAGTAAGAACTTAAAATATTTCAAAAATACTTTATTGTTTAAAAGCGTAAAAAATATCACTAAGAAACTAGATAACTACTTTCCTACTTAAATTGTAGGAGAATTATCATCTAGGAAAAAAGTTTTAATTCTATAAACTAAACTCAATAAAGCAATAGAGTATCAGAGGGTA
>JBKBIJ010000066.1:0-10097 GCA_046299455.1 Brevinematia bacterium
GGAGCGCTTTCGAAAATAGTTCAGGATGTTCCTCCTTTTACTATGGCTGTTGGGAACCCTGCGGAAGTTGTTGGAATAAATTCAGTGGGACTTAGAAGAAGAAATTTCGCACCAGAGCAAAGAAATAGAATAAAAGAAGCTTATAAGGTGATCTACCTTTCGAATTACACAATAAGAGATGCTGCAAAAAAAATTGTTGAAATATTCCCTGATGACCAAAATATCAGATATATTTCAGAATTTATACTTTCTTCCAAAAGAGGTATAGTAAAAGGATTTAGAAAAAGTGAGGAAATGGTTGAATAAGTAAGAATTATTTATTTAACATTTTCCTTTATGAAGCTTGAAACAACAAAATACATATTTGTTACGGGTGGTGTTTGTTCATCGTTGGGTAAGGGAGTAACTACAGCATCGATAGGTTTGTTGCTTAAGTCAATGGGTTACAGAGTTAATATTGTGAAGGTAGATCCTTATTTGAACGTAGATGCTGGTACTATGAATCCTTATCAACACGGTGAGGTTTTCGTAACATTTGATGGTGGAGAGACGGATCTTGATCTTGGTACATATGAAAGATTTTTGAATCAGAGGATGTACAAGATAAGTTCAATAACTGCAGGAAAGATATATAAAAGTGTAATAGAAAAGGAAAGGAGAGGAGATTATCTTGGGCAAACTGTTCAAGTTATACCACACATAACAAACGAGATAAAGGAAGCTATAAAGGAAGCAATTTACGTAGAAGAAGAAAAAGTTGATATACTTTTAGTTGAGATTGGGGGAACGGTTGGGGACATAGAAAGTATACCATTTATAGAAGCAATAAGACAATTCTCTTTAGAAGTAGGTAAAAGGAATTGTATTTTTATACATGTTACATTATTACCTTATCTTTCCTCCTCAGGAGAAATAAAAACAAAACCAACACAGCATTCTGTTGCTAAGCTTAGAGAGTTAGGTATACAACCTGATATAATAGTGTGTAGAAGTGAAAAGGATTTTTCAAAAGAAGAGATGAAAAAGATTTCACTTTTTACAAATGTTGAAGAGAGAGCTGTTGTCAAATCTCTGAATTTACCAAACATATACGAGGTACCTCTATATTACATGGAGCAGGGGTTGGATAAAACCATATGTGATTTATTGTCTATACCCCATACAACACCAGATCTTTCAGCTCTGAAAAAGAAGGTTGAGGTATTGGAAGTTATCGAAGATGAGATAACTATAGCCATAGTTGGTAAATACGTTGGACTTAGAGATTCGTATAAAAGTATTCATGAAGCTCTGTTTCACGCGGGAGTGGAAAATAGGGTAAAGGTCAAGATTCTGGGTATTGAATCTGATAAAGTTTCTGAAAGTGAATTAAAAGATGTTCTGTCTAAAGTTGATGGGATTTTAGTACCTGGGGGTTTTGGTAAAAGAGGAATTGAGGGAAAGATATTATCTGCAAAATTTGCTAGAGAAAATAATGTTCCTTTTCTAGGAATATGTTTGGGTATGCAGGTGATGGCAATAGAATTTGCTAGAAATGTATGTAATCTGAGTGATGCAAATAGCTTAGAATTTGAGCAGAAAGTGACACACCCTGTTATATCAATGCTTGATGAACAGAAAAGGATTATAACTAAAGGTGGTACCATGCGATTGGGTGGACAAAAAGTAATCATAAAGAAGAATACAATAGCTTATTCGATTTATAACAAAGAGGAGGTTTACGAAAGACACAGGCATAGATATGAGTTTAATCCGGAGTATATTCCTACATTTGAAGAGAATGGGATGGTATTCTCGGGGGTTAGTGAGAGTGGGTTAGTTGAGATAATTGAGAATTCCGAAAATATTTTTATGGTAGGGGTGCAATTTCATCCAGAGTTTCAGTCTTCTATATTTTCTCCTAACCCTGTCTTCAATTTCTTCATCAAAGCAGTAACATCTTTATGAGGTGTAAAATAGATTTGATTATAGGCTTCTTGGAGGAAGTTTGGGTCAATGAAAACTCTCCTTTGAAAATGTACGGACATTTGAAAGGAACAACACCATTCCAAATACTTGTTTCAACCATATTAAGCCTAAGAACCAAAGATGAAATAACCTATACTGTTGCAGAGAAGCTTTTTAAAAAATTTAAAACACCTTACGACTTTGTAAATGCAGATATAGTTGATATAGAGAAAAGTATATACCCTGTTGGGTTTTACAAGAAGAAAGCAGTAACGATAAAAAACATTTCTAGAATATTGGTAGAAAATTATAATGGTGATGTACCAAATGATTTGAATGTTCTTTTGTCTCTTCCTGGTGTTGGGAGAAAAACTGCAAATCTTGTTTTGTCTGTTGCTTTTGGAGAAAACACGATATGTGTTGATACACACGTTCATAGAATATCAAATAGGATAGGAATTGTTAAGACTAAAACACCAGAAGAAACAGAAACAAAATTGAAAGAAATAGTTCCAGTAAGGTATTGGAAAAAGATAAATTATTTGATGGTATCTTTTGGACAAACGATTTGTAAACCTGTAAAACCCAAGTGTGGTTTATGTAAGATAAAAGATATTTGCGAATACTTTAGAAAAAATTATATTAATATCTATGGATAGAGAGTTTTTAAGAAAGATCCCAGAATTACCTGGAATTTACATAATGTATAGCAAAACTGGGGATGTGCTGTATATAGGTAAATCTATAAATCTTAAAAAACGCGTAAGCTCATATTTTTCGTCTAAAGATCACCCTAAGAAGACGAGGGAACTTGTTAACAAAGTAGATAAGATAGATTACATTGTTGTGAATAATGAAACTGAAGCTTTGATATTAGAGGCAAATCTTATAAAAAGATACAGACCTAGATATAACATACTAATGAAAGATAGCAAGTTTTATCCTTTTGTAAAGGTTTCTAGGGATGAAATACCATATATAATTGCGACTAGAAAGTATGAACCAAGCTCCAGTTTTGAGTACTTTGGGCCGTTTACTAACAATAAGTTACCTTATGATATTGTTGAAGTAATACAAAGAGTGTTTAAGATTAGGACTTGTAGAATTATGCCCAAGAAAGCATGTTTGAACTATTATTTAGACTTGTGTTCAGGACCATGTATAGGTAGGATATCTAGAGATGAATACATGAAAAATGTTGAAAATGCCAAAAAGGTATTAAGGGGTGAGATTGGTGAAGTCTTGGAATTACTAACAAGTGAGATGAAAAATGAGGCTAAGAATCTTAACTTTGAGAAAGCTTCGTTTTTGAGAGATAGTATAAAAGTTTTGGAGGAGATAAAATCACAAGAACAGTATGTTTTTGATACTACTAGTGATAGGACAGTTGATTATATATCGTACTCTTTGAATGAGAATTTCATAAATTTCTATGTTGCTCACATTGTGAATGGTAGGTTCATAGGTAAGGAAAGTATTACTATTAGCAGAGATGAAGAGAAGCCTTTAGAAAAGTTTTTGTCGAGTGTATACCTTATAGATAGTTATATTGTACCTAAAAAAATTTTTGTGGACAAGGATATTATTGAAGATGCTAAGGTTTTTTTTGACAAGGTTTCGCTAGATGTTGAATTAGAAATACCGTCATTTGAAAGGGACATAAATATAATGGAACTATGTAGGAAAAATTCTAATATTGTTCTAGCAGATCATACATCAAGGATTAGAATGATTGATGAGGAGATGGATGAACTTTGTGAGATAGTAGGTGTTGAAGGTATATCGGTTATAGATGGGTTTGATATTACGAATTATGCAGATGAGATGGCTTTTGGGTCGAGTGTGAGATTTATTGATGGTATTCCTGTAAAGAGGTATTATAGGATATTCAAGATAAAGTCGATTCAAGGTCAAAATGATTTTGAAATGATGGAGGAGATAGTCTACAGAAGGTACAAAAGAGAGAAAGAGAATGATCGATTACCTGATCTTGTACTTATAGATGGTGGTAGAGGACAACTGAACTTTGCTATCAGGGCACTGAAAAATTTGGGTTTAGATATTCCTATTATTGCTCTTGCAAAACAAGAAGAAAAAATAGTGTTCCCTGATGGTAAGGAGTTAATCTTACCAAGAAATTCGTATGCTTTAAGGCTATTACAAAGAATAAGAGATGAAGCCCATAGATTTGGTAACACTTTCATAAGAAACATTAAATCTAAATCGTTTATGAAGTAATATAGGGTTATCAGATATCTTTTCTAGATTACATCTTAGGGTAATTTGTTTTTTGATTTTAACTAGAATTGGATTTTATTAGTTTTTTATAATTTGTCTATCTATATTAGGAGGTATTTAGGGTGAAGATTCTTATTGCTAATAGAGGAGAGATTGCTGTCAGGATTATAAGGACTTGTAAAGAGTTAGGGTTTAAGACTGTTGCTGTATATTCTGAGGCTGATAAAGATTCAATACATAGAAAATTAGCTGATGAGGATATATGTATAGGCGGTAATTACAGTAAAGATTCTTACTTAAACATACCTAATTTGATAAGTGCTGCCATAGTAACTAATGCTAAGGCTATACATCCTGGTTATGGTTTTTTATCTGAAAATCCGAAATTTTCTGAGATTTGTAGGAATCATGGATTGATATTTCTTGGTCCTTCACCTGAAGTTATTGCTATGATGGGTGATAAGTCTACTGCTAAGAATACGATGAAAAAGTTTGGTGTGCCAACGGTTCCTGGGAGTGAAGGGGTTGTTAATAGTCTCGATGAAGCGATAGAAGTTGCCCGTTCTATAGGATATCCTGTGATAATAAAGGCAACAGCGGGTGGTGGTGGTAGAGGAATGAGAGTATGTTATTCTGAGGATGATCTAAAAAAGCTTTTACCTCTTACTCAATCAGAGGCACAATCTGCTTTTGGTAATCCAGGAGTGTATATAGAGAAGTATATCCAAAACCCTAAACATATAGAAGTGCAGTTCATAGGAGATAAATATGGTAATTCTTTAACTTTTGGTGAGAGAGATTGTTCTATACAGAGAAAACATCAAAAGCTTATAGAGGAAGCGCCTGGTCCCACTATAACCGAATCTCAAAGAGAAATGATTTCGAATATAGTTAGGAATGCTGTGAGTTCAATAGGTTATCTTGGAGCAGGGACTATGGAATTTATAATGGATCAAGATGGTAATTTCTACTTTATGGAAGTTAATACTAGGATTCAAGTTGAACATCCCGTAACAGAAGAAGTTACTAATACTGATTTGATAAGAGAGCAAATACTGGTGTGTTTAGGTGAAAAAGCTTCTTTAAGGCAAGAAGATATAAAGATAAATGGGCATGCTATTGAGTTTAGGATAAATGCAGAGGATCCGTTTAATGATTTTAGGCCATCTCCAGGAAAAATAAAAGTTCTGCACTTACCTGGTGGTTTTGGCGTTAGAGTTGATACACATATATACCAAGGTTACGAGATACCAATGTATTATGATTCTATGGTTGCAAAGCTTATAGTTTGGGGAAGAGATAGAAACGAAGCTATAAACAGAGCTAAAAGAGCTTTAAGTGAATTCACAATAGAGGGAATACCAACTACTATACCTTTCCACTCAAAGGTTCTAGAGAATCCTGTTTTTTTGAGTGGTAATCATACAACTAAGTTTTTAGAAAGTTTCTCAATGTAAGGTATGAAGAGAAGTTATAAAACCATAATAACTGAGTTTATTGAAAAGAATTTTTGGGGTTTATTGTATTCATCTATTGCGATTATTTCATTTATTATTGCTTTTGCATTGGGAATAGGATTTTTTGTTTTACTCTTGTTAATTGGTGCTATTGCTTTTGTAGTAGGCAATTCAAAAGATAGGAATGTTCCTGTTTTGCAAAATATAAAATACTTCATCGATAAGGTTAATAATGCAATAAAAAGATTTAAGTCATGAAAGTTCTGATAATTGATACGTCATACTATTCTTCTTTCTCAGTGGGATTGCTTGATGGAAAGGATGTTTATTCTATAGTCTCATTTTATGATAATGGTGCTTCGTTTGTAATTTTTTGGAGAGATTTAGAGAGATTATTGTCTTTAAGTAGTATTGGTAAAACAGATATTGATTTTGTTTCTGTTTCGGTTGGGCCAGGTCCCTTTACTTCTTTGAGGAATGGTATATCTGTTGCTAAGACTTTCTCTCAAATACTTAATGTACCTATTATACCATTTTCTTTGATTGAAGTTCTTGAAGAAGTTTTTTTTATGGTTAAGCCGACACTAATTTTTGATGGAAGAGCAAAAAAGATTTTGATTAAGAGGTTTGATTCTAATTCTTTAGAGCTGGTTAAAATCTCAGAGTTTAAACCGTCGGATAACGAGTTTTTGATATCTATTGGGTGTCGAGATATCTTTAAAGGAGTTGATAAGATGATGTTGAATTTTGATGTTGTTCCTATTGGTATGATTTCAAGTGTTGTTCTGAAGAAGTTGGAAGGAGGGTATAAGAAGACTTTTAGTGATGTTTCTCCTATTTACTACAAAGAGTTATAATACTTATTGAGAGGCTTAAGGTATGAAGGATGTTCAATCTGAGATGGATAATAGAGGTAAAGATATTGATAAAGTTGGAGTTAAGGGGCTTAAATATCCTATAGTTCTTTTGGATAAGAACAACAAAGTTCAGCATACTATAGCGGAGATTGATATGTATGTTTTTCTTCCTAACGATTATAGAGGTACTCATATGAGTAGATTTATTGAGGTTATAAATAATTATAGAAAAGAAATTTCAATTGAGAAGCTTGAACCAATACTTATGGATCTTAAGTCTAGATTAAAATCTAGTAAAGCTGAAATATCTCTAAGGTTTCCGTATTTTATTGAAAAGACATCACCTGTATCCTCTAATAAAGGTCTTAATTACTACGATATTAGGTTTGATGCGGTTTGCGAAGATAAGTATGATTTTACTTTAACAGTTTCTGCTTTAGGTATGTCTCTATGTCCATGCTCTAAGGAGATAAGTGAGTATAATGCGCATAATCAGAGAGTTTTGGTGTCAGTTTCTTTGAAGATGGTAGGTATTGTTTGGATTGAAGAAGTTGTTAATGTTATAGAGAGTAATGTTTCATCTCCGGTGTTTGTGTTACTGAAGAGAGAAGATGAGAAGTTTGTGACTGAGAGATCTTACGAGAATCCGAAGTTTGTTGAGGATATTGTTAGAGATATTGCTCTAGACTTGGATAAGAATAGTAAAGTTACATGGTATAGTGTTGAAGCGGAAAGTTTTGAAAGCATTCATCCGTTTAATGCTTATGCTTACATAGAGAAGAAGATTTAGATTGGAGGCGAGGGGAATCGAACCCCTGTCCGGTAGTCGTTACACCTAGAAATTTGTACATGCTTAGCTTATCTTTGAATTTCGGACATACTGAAGTGATAAGCAACTCCAGTATATCCTACACCTCTTAGCTTTTCGGATACCTTTAGAGGTGTCAAGGTATCCTAACCCTTCTACCCGACCTCAACTTACCTAGAAGGGGTCAGCAAGTTGAGGCTCGCCTGCGTTAAGCTGCTAAGGCGAGTTCTTCATAAGATTCGTTGGCACTTATTTTTTGGTTTTCCCTTAACGCGGGAAGACGGCATGATTTCTAGGAGCAACCTGACCCCGTCGAGCCCAAATTTCGCCCCCCTTTATAAAATATAAAAATCAATATCACATTTTTCAAATTTATCTAATGTTTACGACTAAATTCCCTTCTTTGTTGTAAAACGATACTGATAACCTTTCAGATTTTAGTATACTACCTGATGATGTAATATTGAATTCACTTGCTATAGTGTCTAAACTTTTTGGTGTGTTCAGTTCTCTTGATATTTGCCATTCAATTATTGCTGAAAGTAGTGAGAAAATAGAGATGTCTTTTGTACTTATTGCATTCTCCATTAGCCTTTTGTTTGGAATGATTATATACCCTTTTTCAGATATTAGCTTTGATATAGAGGTATTCTTGAAAAGATAGTAAAAATATACTGAAAAGCTCTCTGATCCGTATATCTTCTTAGATATTTTTGAAAAGTTATCTATATCTGGTGAATAAGGTACCTTTATCAGTGACGGAATCGATTCGGACGATACTATGATAACCTTTGATTCGCTATTGGTGGTTGATCTAGCTTGGTATAATTTTTTTATAGTTTCTTCTAGTTCTTGTATTTTTTTCTTGAGTTCCTTATTCTCTTTTTTTAGTTTTTCTAACTCGTTACCTATATTAACTGTAGTGTATATCTGTTGTTGGTATGAAGGTTCCTCAATTATTTTAGGTAAGTATTCTATGATTACTGATCTACTTATTATGCTACCATTTTCAGGTATACCTTCAATTCTTATTAGGTTTTTGCCCCCTTGAAGTTGTATGTTTGTTGAGATTTTTTTTGGAACACTTTCTAATGAAGATATAATTGTCCCTTGATGGTATATTGTTGCTCTTTTGAATTTACCCTCGAATTCTATATCTAACCTAAGGTTTTGATTTTCTGTAGTTTGTGGTATTTGTGATATGTTTATGTTAGCTTTACTTTCTAAAAATACTAGTTCAAACTCTCTGCTACCTGTATTCCCAGCTTTATCGTATGCTATTATTTTTAATTTATTGATGTTTCTGTTTTGTGTTGAGAAAAATATTTCTTTTCCATCTTTTATATTTACTTCTCTTGCTATAGTAACGTTTTCAGAGAATGCAATCCTTTCTATAAAGGGTTCTATTACTTTGAATGAGAAAAGATTATCTCTTTCGATAAGTTTATTACCATCTATTGATAATATTTCTGGTGGAACTGTATCGAGAATTACCGTAAAAGAATTCGTTGTTTCATTGTTAAAGAAATCTTTTATATTTACTTTTATATCGTTTGTACCTTCGTATAAGGTTACAGGTATTAGAATGTTATCTTGTTTTTTTTCTATAGTTGGTTTATATTCTCTATTGTTTACTATTGTGGTTATTTCACTTATGGTTGGTGAAGTTATTTTACCAATTATGTTGATTTTATTTTGATTGAAGAATAGTGGTATCGGATTGAATGATATGCCAGATATTTTTGTCTTTACAACGAAAATGTCTTTTATTGTTTCTTTTTTGTCTTCGTAGAAGTAATCTATGTTTATTATGTATGTGTCATCGGGAAGGTTTGTAGTGCTAAGGTATATATTCATACTTTCCTTATAAACTTTTATCTCTGGTTTTACATCAAAGCTTTTTGTGATATTTAATGAGTTTATATATGTATTTATTTTCTTAATGGATGAGATATTGTTGCCATGCATTAGTATAGATATTTTTTTATCGGGTGTATATTTTATGGTTTGGATTTTTAGGAATGGTTTTTGGTATTCCATTATAGAAATTGTTCCTTTTTTGTTATCGAATCCTACAAATATCTTATTACCGTTTACCGATACGGTACTTGCTACTGGTTCTCTTAAAACTTCTTTGATAGGTATTTCGTAGTTTCCAGTTTCTACGTTAAAGAAAACAATTCCTTCATATGTTCCCAGTATGAGTATTTTACCTATCATTTCCATTGAGAATACTGCAGAACTAAATCCTAACCTTTGAAGTTGTTCTGTTCTTCTATCAAATCTCATTAAACCTATTGATGTACCAATGAATATTGTGTCTCCAAAAGGAAGTATTGATTGTATAGTACCTGATAGTACTGGGTACTCTTTTGAAGAATAACCAATATATAGCGAAGATACATAATCGAATACTGAGAAACCATCAAACCCTGATATTACTCTATCGAACGACAGTACCTTTATATCTCTTACAAAGTTATCTACGAGTCCTTTTACAACATTTATTGGTTGTTTATCTAGAATTTTCTGAATGTAGTTGAATGTATAGAATCCCCAAAATCTTGTTCCTATATATAGAGTATTTTCATCTGCATACATGGAGGTTATATTTAGATCTTTAAGTCCATCTTTTTCATTTATTTCGTATACAACAGAAAAGTTGTTATTCATTACTAGTATTCCTTTCGTTGTTGCTAAGAATAAGTAGTTTGAGTATGAGCATATTGATATTATTAGAGCATCTTTCATGTTTTGCGGGATATTTATTTCTGATACTTTCTTTGTAGG
>JBKBIJ010000067.1:0-10052 GCA_046299455.1 Brevinematia bacterium
AGCCAGGAAATTAAAACTCTTGAAAAGTTATGGAACATAAACATCACAGTAATTACCTTTATGTATAAGTTGTAAGGGGAAATGAATGTTATAAATTTATAGAAAACTCCTAATGGATTCACTCCAAGAAGTTACATTCACTTAGAAAGAAGAGGATGTTCAAAAAACATTACTTTTGACTTAAATGTATGAAAAATATTGCTAAGAGATTGAATAACTTCTTAAATAAGACTATCGATCTGAGAAGATACTACTACTTAATAAGTTATGAAACAGGAGTAAAAATGAAAAACTGTCTAAAGATATTCGGAATTCGAAAATATCTCTAGAAAGTTAGATATTCCTCGAAAAATGCATGTTATTTAAAGATACTACTTTTACTAAGGAGTTGTAGGATAAAATTATACTATTAATAGCACCCATTTAGATTGTATTGTAAAGAGGAAAAATGTTCTAAATTTATAGTAACCCTAAGGGTATCAATTCAAAAAATGTCAAAGAATGAGAGTGTTTTAGAATACTAATTTCCTACTTGAAGGTATTTAAAAACATAACTAAGAAATTAGGTAACTACTTAAAACAAGATATAGTTACTCAAAAACTACTTTTTTAGAGTTTATAGTACGAGAGTACCAGTTGCCCGAATGGGTTGTAAGGAAGAAGTACCTCTAAAGGAAATTGCTTCCAAGAAGTTGTAATTTTTTAGAAGCTGTGGGGATAAATAACTATGATAGAATTTGTTAGGAAAGAACTAGGTGAAAAGAGACTTAGGGAATTGTATAACTTCTTAAAAAGAACTCTGCTATACGAAGGAATCATTATTCTGAAGGAGTTATAGAACAGAAGTAGGGATTGTTCAAATAGGTAAGACTGTTTCAAAGAATCATTTTTCTACTGATTAAGTTTAAAAAATTATCTTTATACTCAATGATCTTAAGAAGTGTATCTAGGAAATCGGATAAATCCTTTTTCCCAAATAAGCTTGTAAGGAGTGAGGAGAGGAAAGGAGAGCTAAGAAATTGAATGTTTGATAAAGCATTAAAATATTACCTTCCCACTTAAAGAGGTAGGAAAATATTACTAAGGAATCTTCTAACTTTTTAGAAGAGAGGTCTATCGTTTAAGGAAACTATCACTTTTAGGAAGTTATGTAAAAGAAATACCGTAAGTTTAGTTGTGTAAATAACTTGTAAGAAGTAACAAGAGAAAGTTCCGGAAACTAGGATTTTCAACATAACTTCATCTCTTTAGTTAGAATGATAACTTTTCTATCATTATATAACACCTAAAAATAGTTATCGTTTGAAGAAATTATCTTTCATAAGTGTTATGAATAATTATTCTCCAAACAACTTGTAAGGATTAACGAAAGAAAAAGAGAGTTAATAAATTGAATATTTGGATTAGTGTCAAAATATTACCTCCTTACTTGAAGTGTAGGAAAAATATTATTAAGAAACCTTCTAAACACCTAGAAGAGGTATTTCGTTTAAATAAACTATCACTTTTAGGAAGTTATTGAACAGAAACACCATAGGTGAAATTGTTTAGATAACTTTTGAGAAGGGACAAGAGAGAGATATTTGTCACTTCAAAGAGGATACATTTTTCTAGAATTTACATAATAGAAGTACTGACTATTCAAATAGGTTTAATTTGTAGGAGAGAGCATAGGGAAATAGTTCCCCAAAATTAGACTTTCTTATACGGCATTATCTTTTTGTTGTTTAGTATCTTGCTCACCTAGAAAGGAGATAATTAAAAAATTTTATTTTCAACTTAAAGGTGTTTAGAAATATATCAGTGGAGTTAGATAGTCTTTTAAAGAAGTGCTATTTTTTAAGAAATAACCATTTCTAAAAAGTTATGGAATAGAAATACCATGTCTAAAAAATTGGATAACCGATTAAAAAGTTTTTTGTTCGACGAAACGAAGTTTATTTAGAAGTTATGGAACAAAAGTACCTTAGTAAAAGCACTTATATAAATAAAGTTTAAGGAAGAATAGGGGTTCTAAATTTTACTGAAAAACCCTAAAGGAATCAATCCAAAAACTCTAATTCCTTAGGATTATAAATTTAATTTCTTAATAAGAAAAAGAAAGCAAGGCATAGGAAAAAAGTAAATACCCATCCATTGAAATTTCAAGTAGGGATTAATAAGTTCCTCTAAGGAAGTGTGATAAAGAGTTTTTAATGGCCATATGCCAAGAATATCAGGGAGTTATAAGCATTAAGGCTTTGTACGAAGGTAGAAATTTCTTTTGCTTTTAGATTGGATAAGCTTAGGAGAATATTTTTAAAAGCATCGTCAAGGACAGTTTGATTAGTTATACTTAAAAAATCATAGGTATATTTTGTTCTCAAAGTGGACCAAAATTAAAGGTGAAGGTAAAAGTTGTTTTGTGATTTTATATTTTGTTGATTGGAAACGTTTCTCGTGTATTATGTAAAATTTATATCATGAAGTTTTTAAGGTTGTTGTTCCTCGTACTTGTTATTTTATTGGTTAGTAATGGTTTTTTGTTTTCACAGACACCTTTACCAAGGTTTACAATAGGAGTTGACCAAGCTAGAACACCTCAAGAGGTTTCAGTATCTTTGCAGATATTGTTACTTCTTACAATTTTGTCTTTAGCACCTTCGATACTTATAATGTTAACATCTTTTATAAGAGTATATATTGTTTTAGCGTTTATACCTAGGGCTTTAACTACACAAAATATCCCACCAAACCAACTGATAGTTGGTTTAGCCTTGTTTATTACTCTTTATATAATGTGGCCAATTTTTACAAAATCCTACAACGAGGGAATAAAACCTTATATTGATGGTAAGATGTCCGTTGAAAAAGCTTTTGATAATGCCATTAAACCTATAAGAGAATTTATGTTTAAGCAAACCAATGAAAAATACATTTACCAGTTCATAAAGATCGCAAATTTACCAAGACCTAATACCCGAGATGATGTTCCAACTTATGTATTGATCCCAGCATTTATTGTTAATGAGCTCACTGTATCGTTTTACATGGGAGCAATACTCCTTATACCTTTTCTAGTAATAGATATAGTAGTTTCTAGTATACTGATATCAATGGGAATGTTCTTCTTACCACCTGTTGTAATATCTTTCCCCATAAAAATAATATTTTTCTTTCTGATAGATGGTTGGGCTTTAGTTATAAATAAAATTGTTTTAAGTTTCTTCTAGAGAACTATGGATATTGAGACTATAAAAAGAGAAATAGTTGAAGTTTGTAGGTTTATGTACGATAAGGGGTATATAACATCCAAAGAAGGTAATCTAAGCTACAGGTTTGGAGAATACATATTGATAACTCCTTCTGGTGTACCTAAGTTTAAGATTACAGAAAGTGATATTGTTGTTTTAAAGATAGATAATCTAAGGTGTGGTATAAAGATGAATGCGTCTAGTGAGGTTTTTACTCATTTGGAGTGTTATGAATCTGATAAAGATGTAAGATGTGTTTTACATGCACATCCAGAAAATACTATAGTGTTAAACTTACTTAGACATGATTTTAAGGAGAAACTTCTATTTGAAGCAGAATACTTCTTGAATGATATTTATATAAGCCAGTATGCAACCCCAGGTACTCCCGAAGGGGCTAAAGTTGTTAAAGGTGTGAAAAGTGATATTATTATTCTCGATAAACACGGTGTTATTATAAAAAGTAGAACTGATTTGTGGGATGCTTTTTTTAAACTTGAGATATTGGAAAAGTATTCAAGAATACTTTACAAATATTTTTTAATGAACAATAATGCCCCTTAGTATTGAGTAAATTATGATGTTTATCCCCATTTTAATTGCTTCTTCTCTTACTTCATCAGGATCGTTATGGACTTCAGGATTGTCCCAACCATCACCTATATCTGTGTTGTAAGCATAAAATAATCTTAATTCACCATCAATGAATATTCCTAACCCTTCAGGTGGTCCACCATTGTGCTCGTGTATCTTTGGAAGACCATTAGGAAATTTATAGAAACAGTGATATATTGGGTGTTCAAAAGAAATCTTTTGTAGTTCGTACTCAGGAAAAACTTTTTTAATTTCCTTTCTGAAAGATTCATCCATTCCATAATCGTCGTTTACAAAAACAAAACCACCATAAAGGATAATGTAATCTCGTATATTTTGAATTTCCTTGGTTTCAAAAAATATAGGAGTGTGCCCACTTATGTATAATAGATCGTTGTCAAAAATCTCTCTAGAAGACAAATCCACGAGATTAGGTTCTATTTTTACTTTTAAATTTGTTCTTTTTGCTACTTCTTTTAATAGATTTCTAACACCATCGATGTTGTTATACCAATCTCCTCCTTTGTATTTTACTATACCAATTTTAAATTCATATCCATAAGCTAAATGATGAGTAGATAAAAGAAAGATTACAAGTATATTTATTACTTTTTTCACATGAAAATAATGAAACTAACCTTTTGTGTTTTCAATTTTTGTTTCTACTACTTACCAAAATCATCAGATTAAACTATCTGATGTATGAAACATACAAAGATAATATTTTTAACGTACCAATGATGATTTATCCTAAACACTATTATATAATTACTCTGTATAAAAAACTCCCAATAATAATTGAGCTTTTTAAGCAATATATCCAAAAAAAGTGCTTTTTAGTACTTCTTTGCTCATGATCATTATTGCTTTAATCTTTTTCTCTTTCCTATTTTTCTTAAAGCCTATTAGAGATGATCTATCATAGTATTTTATTATATGGTATTGTGTTTTCATAACTTCTAAAAATGGTAGTTTTTGTATTCATTACCCTAGAAGTTTTCTATAAATTTAGAAAATCTATTTTCTACTAAAAATTATTCAGTCAAGTGCTCTTATTATGGTGGCTTTTTATAAACTTTTGAAAAATGTATTTTACTCTAGTTAAAGGTTTTCTTTTAAGAAGTTGTCCAATTTCTTGGCGATATTTTTACACCTTTTAACGTTGGTTGTGTCTAAAAATCCAATTTTTTCCTAGAGGCTATTCGGTAAGGTATACCTTAGATACCTTTAAATGAAAAGGTATTATTTTTGAAACATTTTCGCTTATAAGGTATTTAAGGGACTCTGTAAATTTTGAAAAATTCTCGTTTTTGATTTATGCTGTGCCAAAAATCCAACTTTTCTTAGGCTTTTTCCCCTGTTTTTCATGAAGCCTATTCAGATAGAACTTTTATGGTATTTCTTTTTTCATGACTTCTGGAAAAATAGTAGTTTTTTAGATTGATTTCTCTTAGAGTTTTCTATGAATTTATATCACGTGTTACTTATTAAAGTTTATTAAGCCAGATTACTATTATTATGGTAATCATATCTTCTTAAGGAATATAATTTATTGGAGTGACAGTCTCTCTTCTAAGGAGTTTAGAAGGTTTTCTTAGTGATAATTTTTTACTTATTCATATTTAGAAATGAAAATACTGTTTTTGAAAAGTCTTAATCTACTTATATAGGTGCCTTTATATGATATTAATGGTATAGATAACCTTTCCGGACCATACTACCAATATCTAGAATTGGTAAGAAACTAAACATGATCAAAAAACGTACATCTTGTTATAGATAACAAAGGATAAAGGTATATGGTGAAGGAGATTGGAAAGTATTAAGTTATGGTAAGGAAATAAGAAATAATTATAAAAGACGCACATATATATAATGCTTAGTCAAAGAGGGATACATACGGTAGAGAGAACAGATGAGAGGATTCATGATAGGTTTACACTAAAAAATCTTTTTTGTGCACCAGGGCTTAAAGATATTTTATTTTGGTATTGATACGTTTTCTAGTAGTTTTACTATTTGATCGTGTATTATTCCGTTTGATGCTATTATTGTTTTTGAATATATACTATATTTGTTACCTCTGTAGTCAGTTACTTTACCTCCTGCTTCTTCAACGATTATTTTACCTGCGGAAGTGTCCCACGGTTTTAGGTTTTCCTCATAGAAAACTTCAAAACTTCCTCTTGCTACATATGCTAAATCCATACATGCTGATCCAAGTCTTCTGAAACCTTGGTATTCTTTAAGCAGTACTTTTAGTGGTTTTATGAGTTCTTCGATTCTTCCTTCTCTATGGTATGGGAATCCAGTTACTATCAGTGAGTGCTGAGGTGAACTTATATTTGATACTGATATTCTCGATCCATTTAGAAAACTTCCTTCGTTTTTTATACCATAGTACATTTCGTCTAGAATAGGGTTAAATATGACGCCTCCAACTATTTCTCCATCTATTTCTAATCCTATAGATATTGCAACAAATGGTACTGAATGAATAAAGTTCACAGTTCCATCTAATGGATCTATTATCCACTTTATGTTTTTGGAGGTTGAATATTCACCACTTTCTTCTGCTAGTATTGATGAGTTTGGGTATTTTTTCAGTAGTTCACTTATTATTATGTTTTCTGATTTTTTGTCATACTCTGTTACAGGGTCAGCATATCCTTTTAGCTGGTATTTTGTTCCCTCATTGTATACTTTGTAAAAACCTTCTTTTAAGACTTCTCCTGCTTTTTCAGAAATTTCTGCTGCATCAAAAACCATTTTTCTAATGTCCATACTAAAACCCTACTCTCCCATCCTTATCTTGTTTTTTGTAATATTGAAAATACATAAAAGCCTCAGGTGATGATTTCATTATAGATTCGACTGTTGTTGGAATTTCATAGGATTCTAGGTATTCAATTATTATCTTGTAGTAATTGTTCATTTTTCTCATTTCTTCTTCGTTACCTCCTTTGTCTGGATGTAATTCTTTGGACCTATTTCTATATATTCTCTTTAAAGATTTTATGGAAACTTTCTCATTTATTCCAAAGTAATCTATAGCCTCTATAAGTTTTTCAAAATCCATAATTATAAATTTTTTTTGAATATATTTATTTGTTTCAAAATACTCTGAGAGTATTTCAAAAGTAATGCTTTCCTATTAAAAGGTTGTTCAAAATTTCGCCTAGTAAACTAGATAACTATTCAGAATGACCATTACTTCAATAGATACCATTCTTTATATGAATAAAGTTGTAAAAATGAATGGGTGTTCTAAATTCATAGAAAACTCTTAAGGTAATCGATTATATTGAATGAAAAAATTGTTTTTTATCCTAATAAAGTTTCAATGTAAAGTGATGTTGTTGCTTATAATTTATTTTTTTGTTAAGGAGAGTTATCTATTGGAATTAATGAACTAATTAAAAGTAAAAGTCGTTTGGTAAGGTAGGTGACTAAAGATAGGTGATATTTTTATCACATTTTCAAATACTTTTTGGAGTTATGTGGTTTCATGTTAGTTTTGAGATATCCCAAAGTCGTATTATTTTTAGATATTTATCAGGTATTTCATCTATAAATCTAGTTGGTGAAACAAATGAGTGTTTTATACTTCCTATCCTTGTAAATCTACTGGATGTTATTGTTAATATTTCTTTTGCTCTAGTAACTCCTACATAGAATAATCTTCTTTCTTCGTCTATTAGAGATGGTTTATATGTGTTTTTGAAGTGAGGTATTATTCCGTCTATTGCTCCAAAAATGAATACCACTGGGAATTCCAGACCTTTTGATATATGTAGAGTCATAAGTGAAACACAATTTTCTTTTTCATCTACTTCATCTGAATTTGTTAGTAATATAGACGTATTTATGAATTCTTCTAGGGTTCTACCACCAGACTCTTCAAAATCTGATATTGCTCTAATTAATTCTTCTACGTTCTCTATTCTTTCTTCGTAGTTATCGTAATTTTGTGATAAGTAATGGTAATAATCTATTTTTTCAATCAATTCTTTTACTCTAGTTGATATACTTTTGTTATTATCTAAGAGAATATTTATTGCTTCTAAGAAGGAATCTATTCCTTTTAATCCGTTTTCTTTTAGTATTTCCAAGCTTTCTAGCAAGTTTTTGTTATTTCTCATTGAGAAATCTAATATTTTTGACAAGCTTTTTTCTCCTATACCTCTTTTAGGTATATTGATTGCCCTTGAGAAACTTATGAAGTCATTTTGATTTACTGAAAATCTAAGATATGAAATGATGTCCTTAACCTCTGCTCTTTCGTAAAAGCTAACTCCTGAGTATATTCTGTAGGGAATACGATTTTTTATTAACGCTTCTTCTAGTAATCTAGATAAATAGTTTGTTCTGTAGAATACTGCTATGTCTTTGTATTTATAGCCATTCTTGGTAATTGAATGGATTTTTTTTGCTATTATTTCTGCTTCGCTAATTTGATCGTATGTTTCTATGAAAACTGGGGTAATCCCCTCTATTCCTGTACCTTTTATTATTTTATCTTTTCTCCTAAAAAGCATATTGGAAGAGATATAGTTTGATAGATTTATTATTTTTTCTGTAGATCTATAGTTTGTTTTGAGTATTACTATTTTGCAGTCTTTGAAGTCTTTGTCGAAGTTTCTGATGTTTTCTACGTTTGCTCCTCTCCAACCGTATATTGATTGATCATCATCTCCAACTACGCATATATTTCTATTTTCGTTGAGTATAGTTTTTATAAAATCGTATTGTAGAGGATCGGTGTCTTGGAATTCGTCCACCATCATGTACTTCCATTTCTTTTTATAGTAACTTCTAACTTCTTCATTTTCTTTAATTAGCTTATAAGGTAATACTATTAGATCTACAAAGTCTACAGCATTGTTTTTCCTAATTTCTTCTTGGTATATTTGTGTAATTTCTTTTATGATTTCTCCAAAAGTATCGGGTAATTCTTGGTTCCCGTATCTGACATCATCTATTATCTCCATTATTCTTTCAGGAGATAATTCTTTGAAATTGTATTTTTTAACGATTGATTTTATTAGTTTTAGTTGGTCCTCTTTGTCATAAACTACGAACTTTTCATTTAGCCCGAGAAGATTATAAAATTCTTTTATTATCGATAGTCCAAGAGAGTGAAACGTTTTTATCCAAAAGTTAAGTGTTTCGCTTGCTCCTGTAAGTTTTAATATTCGGTTTCTCATTTCATTTGCGGCTTTGTTTGTGAATGTAAGACATAGGATCTCGTGTGGTTTTGCTTTATTTGCTAAAACTATATATGCAAATCTATAAGTTATTACTCTAGTTTTACCCGAACCCGGACCAGCTATGACAAGTAAAGGTCCTTCAGTTGAAGTTACTGCTTCTGCTTGGTCAGGATCAAGATCCTCTAATATTTTTCTGGTTAAAGCTAAGTCCATATTAAAAATTATCTACTTAACTACCTTTGGTTTTCAAAGTTTATAGATACCTTATGTAAAAAGTATATAAAAGTATCTCTTTATTAATCTTTGTACCCATTATCTTTAAGAGGTTCGTATTTCCTTGAGTGGTTTCGCTGGTTAATTTTTATCTTATACTCTCTTCTCTTACAAACTTCAAAAAACAGATAAATCTTTATGAAGTTATGGAAAAGAAAGAGCAAATGTCTAAGTGAGTTCTAAGAAAGAATGGGTCTTATAAATTTATAGAAAACTTCTAGTTGTAATAACTTCAAGAAAATAACTCTTTTCAGAAATTATGAAAACAGAAATACTAAAGGTATTCAAACATACATCTAAGAAAATTCGATACCTACTTAAAAATGCCTATTACCCCAAGAAATTACTTTTCTCTAGAAGTTATGAACACGGATGCCATAGAAGAACTTATCTGAACAACTTTTTAGTAAAGATAGCTAAAGAAATAGATTTAGGAATAGGTTTTCAATAAAACCTTCTAAGAACAGAGGTATAAACAACTTGTAAGAAATAATAGGTATCCCAACTCTATAGAAAACTCCTAAGTAAATAATAGCTATAAGAAACTATTATTCTTAAGAAGTTATACAATAGAAATACCATGATAAAAACATCTGTATGAATAAGTGATAGTATTTCAAAACATTACCTTATTGTCTAAAGATGTGTAAGAACATCTAAGAAATTAGATAATCCTTAGACATCTACTACTCAAAGAAATTACTTCTCCTTAAAAGTTATAATATTTCTCTCTTTTTATTCT
>JBKBIJ010000068.1:0-9830 GCA_046299455.1 Brevinematia bacterium
ATCCGAAAATATTCTTTGGAGGAGTGGAAATGGTAACAAATGTGGGTAATTACGATGTAACCATGAAATATTCCAATGACAAGCACTTTTCGCCATTAAAAGATAGAGAAACAAAAGGAATAGAGCAAAGTTTTGGTGAATTACTCCTAAAACTATTCGATAATGTAAACCAAAAAGAAACAAAATCAAAGGAGTTACAAGAACTTGCTATTGTTTCACCAGAAGAAGTAAACGTACACGAAGTGATGATAGCAGAAGAAGAAGCAAGATTATCATTACTTTTTGTAAAAACCGTTATAGACAAAGGTATAACTGCCTGGAAGGATATTATGAATCTAAGATAATATGATAAATACTGATATTAAATTAGAATATTTTGAGATTGCATATAACTTAGCAAATAGGGTCAAAGGTGTAGTGTCACCTAATCCAGCAGTAGGTGCAGTAATTGTAAAGAATGGTAAGGTAGTATCGATAGGAGCAACACAACCTAATTATGGCAAACATGCAGAAATTGTAGCAATCGAAAACGCAAAAGTACCACTAATTGGTGCTACAATGATAGTAACATTAGAACCACATCAATATCATGGCCATAACCCACCCTGTACCGAGGAAATAATCAAATCTGGAATAAAAAAAGTATTTGTTGGAACAATCGACAAAAACCCAAAAGTAAACGGTCAAGGAATAGCTAGATTAAAATCAGCAGGAATAGAAGTAAAGGTAGGTTTCCTCGAAGAAGACTTGCTTGAGCTTAACGAAGATTTCTTTAAATTTGTTACAACAGGTAAACCTTTTGTAACCGTAAAGTATGCAATGAGTATAGATGGAAAATTAGCAACAATTACAGGTGATTCAAAATGGATATCATCTCAGTCAAGTAGAGAATACGTACATTTTGAGTTAAGAAGAAAAGCAGATGCAATAATAGTAGGAGTCAATACAGTCATCCAGGATAATCCCTACCTTACAATAAGGTACAAAAAGAAAGAATATTTGTACAAACAACCACTTAGATGTGTCATAGATCCATTTGGCAGAACACCCATCGATGCAATAGTGGTAAATGATGAATTACCTACCTTGTTTTTTGTCTCAGAAAAAGTTAATAAGGATTTCATAAACTACTTATCAAAGAAAAAAAATAAAAAATACGAATATGTAGGACTTATTGGAGATAGATTTTTGGATGTTAGAGAGATAGTTGACAAGCTAGGTGAAATGAAAATAATAAACTTGCTTGTCGAAGGCGGAGGAGAAATAATAGGGAATTTCTTTGAAAATAACCTTATCGATAAGGTTTTTGTTTTTATCTGTCCAAAGTTTTTGGGTGGACAAAATGCTAAAGTTATAGGAGGTAAGGGAATAGCAAGAGTTGAAGATTCAATAAGATTATATGATATTACAGCTTTGAGGTTTGAAGATGACATAATGATAAAAGGATATGTTGAAAAACCATACTAAATATATGATTACCAAAAATGATATAGATAAAATACTCTCATCTTACAAAGAAGGAGATTTGGTAAGGGCTTCTCAGTTAGGAAAAGGTTTATTCAAAGAACTACCAAAAGAATTAAAGAAAATTGTAGAAATATCAAATTTTTTGGTAGGCATGATACTATCAGGAAACATAGAGGAAATCATAGACTACTCCTCACACATCGACGTGATACTATCAAAGATTTTCTTCTTGGAGGGCAACTTTGAGAAGTACAGAAATGTTGCTTATAAAGTACTAGAAAATTCTAAAGACCCATTAACAATAATGTATTCTCTTAAGGAAATAAAAATGTTTGATCCAGACAATGCATCAAAGTTATACTCTAAATACTCAGATGTAAGAATAAAATCAAAAAGAGCCGAATACTTAAGAAAATTTTTAGAAAATAATTTCAGGGAAGCGTTAAAAGAAATATCCATTTTTTTATCAGAAAAACCACACCCAGAAATACTCCTTGATTTAGCTGATATATGGTATTATACAGATCAGTATAGAGAGTTATCGGACCTATTTTTACCCATGTACAGAGAAGAAAAAATAAACGATTACTTTATGTATCTTTATGCTTATTCATTGTATTCCTCTGGCAGAGTACACGATGCTATATCTATTCTAGAGAAATTGGCCAAAAAGTACCCAAAGAACATAAACATAATTTATAATCTATCTGCAAGCTATTACAGAAACGGAAATTTCGACAAATCAGAAGAACTTATTGAGCTAGCAGAAAACATAACCAATCATCCTATAATACATTTTTCCAAGGGTATATTCCTATACAGGTTGGGTAAATATAAGGAAAGTAAACAAGAATTTTTAAAACTTGAACAAAATGATGAATTTTACTTTTCTTCTGAATACAACGCTAGTATATGTGATTACAGAATGAAGAACTACGAAGAAGCAATAACTAGATTGATAAAGCTCAGAAACGAAAAATCAATTGACAAGAAAAACTTCGATGCAATAAACAAGACGATCATAAAGATAAAAAAAGATAGTAGAAAATTCATATCTAAATTTAAATTTTTAATACTTTTACTGCTTTCGTTGGCACTGGGAGTAGGAACATATTTATTACTAGTGTATTTAAAGTTGATATAGAGGTAGTCGTATGGAAAAAGCAAAAATGATGTTAAGTTCAGTATTGTACGAAAAGGACAAAATAGATAGATCAGTCCTAATAAGATATTACATAGACGAATACAAGTCTTCAAATCCTATATTTCTATCTCAGTTCTTTAAATTGATGTTAAAGTATATCTATGAAAACAGAGATTTTGACATGCTGGACCTACTAATAGATAATTTTTATGATGAATTATGTATGTATGGACATACAGCTACAAAGGAATTTAATAATTTACTATCGTATTTTATCCTATCAAATAAAGTTTTATACGTAATAAAGGTATCACCACTTATTCCAGAAATAGGCAACAAAACCACACTAAAGCTAATCAAAAACTTTATAGTTTCAATAGAAAAATCAAAATATACTAATCCTAAAGAATTGTTTATCGTAAAAAAATCTCTGTTTGATCTTGATAGTAAGCTTAAGACAGAAAAGGCAACTATGAATCTAGATATAATAGATCAAGGTATATTTATAAAGTGGAAAAAATTTGAAAAAATAGTATGAAAGACATAAGAGAAATACTAGAGATGTTTGATAATATCAAAGCACCATATTTCTGTAGCTACCAAAAACTCAAGGAATGTTTCAGAAATGAAATAAAAAAACATCACCCCGATAAAATGGGAAATGAAGATAGAGCAAAAGAAATTATAACATCTTTTAGAGAACTTGAAAATATCTATAAAAACGCAGAAAGTTTTGAATTTTATAAGACCCTATATCTTTCTACCATTGAAAAATCAGATATTGGCACAAATACAGATTTCAAAAGTAAAGAAACAAGAAGAAGCAAATTTGTTATTGATAGGAAGTTAGTAGTATTTGCAATAATTCTGGCAGTCACAATCCTGATATTTGGGGATATTTTGATGTCTTTACTTATAACATTAGGAGCATTGATAGTTTTATGGGGATATACTAAAGTTTAGTTCGGGCCAGTGGGACTTGAACCCACGACCTCACGCGCCCGAAGCGTGCGCGCTAGCCATCTGCGCTATGGCCCGTAAACTAATATACCGTAAATTCGTCAAAGAAAATATCAATTATTTCTCCATTAATAAGAACGTTGTTTATTAACTTCTTAAGCCTTTCTTTAACTTCCTCTCTCTCAATAGGTTCATCAAGATCTTCCTTTTTCATAGATGACACTGTAGAGATAACGATATCTCTTATCTGAAATTTCCTTTGTCCCAGTTCCATCATTAGCGGAGTATTTTTCTCAGGGTATGCTATGTATATCTTTAGTCTTACAAAATGTGGTTCATCTATATCTGCTGTATTTATGTTGAAACTACCCAAATCGAATGTTAGAGGTGGTGGTTCTTTTTTTATAGGTCCTCTAGAGGTAACTATTTCTTCAGAAACTTTATACCTTAATTGCATAACAACTATAAATGAGACAACAGCAGCAATTATACCAGCTATAACCAACTGGAGTACATGCGATAATATCCATTCTATTATACTCCCTAAACTAAAAGCTTGTTTTGGTTTTTCTTCTTCGGGAGCCTCTATGTTTAGTTCTTCTCTTTCTTCTTCACCCATCGTTATACCTCAGTTATTATCGGAATAAAAATATCAGTATTAATATGTGCCTGAGGGGACTTGAACCCCTGACCACCGGACTCGCATTCCGGTGCTCTATCCACCTGAGCTACAGGCACACTAATACATCACCATACCACCATCAACAACAATAACTTGCCCTGTAATATATGATGCCATATCCGAACACAAAAATGCAACAACATTCGCAACATCATCAGGTTTACCCATCCTACCTAAAGGTATCAACTTGAGTATCTCCTGCTTCACATTGTCTGGTAAAACTTTGGTCATATCCGTATCAATATATCCAGGAGCAACAGCATTAACATTCACATTTCTCGATGCTAACTCTTTAGCTAACGATTTCGTAAGAGCAATAACCCCACCCTTAGATGCAGAATAATTAACCTGACCCGCATTGCCCATTATACCAACAACAGAACTTATATTAACTATCTTACCATATTGTTGCTTTAACATATATTTCGAAACAGATTTACAACCGTTAAAAACACCTTTTAAATTCGTGTTTATAACTTCATCCCAATCCTCTTCCTTCATCCTCAATATTAAGGTATCTTTGGTAATACCAGCATTATTGACAAGTATATCAATCCTACCAAAATCTTTGACAATTTCATCAACTAGACAGGAAAACTCAGTAAGATTAACAACATTCAAAGCATAACCTTTCGATACAACATTGTACTTCTCTGATATCTCTTTAGCAACACTCTGAGAAACATCTTGTTTTGTAGATGTAACAATAACATTTACACCAAAAGAAGCTAATTTTTCCGCAATCGCTCTACCTATGCCTCTAGAGGCCCCAGTAACTAATGCAATCTTACCTTTTAAATCATTCATATCTTCCCTCCCCTTTTACTCAATAAGTTTATAAAATTTTTACTACGTATAACAACTTATAAAAAGAGAGTACATTCAAAAAACCCAATTTCCTAAATATCCTTTCTCTTTCCTATTTCTTACTAAAGCCTATTAAAGATAGGCTATCTTATATGGTATTTTTTACTCTACTTATTTTCATAACTTCTTGAGAATAGTATTTTCTTTGCACCTTTTACTAAAGGCTAAACTAAGAGTTCTGTATTTCTTCTTTTGGTAAGGCCTGAATTCTCTTAAGTGTTTTGCCTTAAGTATAGCATATAACTTTTTTGATATAAGTATTCATTTCTTCGTAAAAACTTAGCTTCTAGTAAGGTCAGTGCCAAGAGTAGTTTTATACCTTGTGATAATTTTATAGAAAAAGATGCTTTTGTTATTAATGAGAATAAGTCTTTAATTCATTAACGCTGCATAATACTAAACTAAATAGAAACATCTTAAAATATTTTTAAAGCATAATCATTTATAAAAGAAATGAAGCTATATCAAAAATAATTTTCCCTCTCCTACATTTTTCCTTACAATCCATTAAAACAAGTATTTTTACCGTGGTATTTTTTGTTACACAACTTTTTAACAGTGGTTATTTCTTAAATTCATTCTCATTATGATTTTTCTATAAATTTGGAATCTTCATTTCCCCTTACAACTTATTTAGGTAGTTATTATATAAGGTATTTCTGTTCCATAACTTCTAAGGAGTAGCATCTTCTTAAAGCTACAAGGTCTTTTTAAGAGATTATCGAATTTCCTAAATATAATCCTCAAACATTTTTAAGTTGTAAAATTGTCCAAAAATAAATAACTATTTTCTTAAAGCTAAGGAGTTAGCTTTCCTATGGAACTTCAACTTTCTTAGGTGTTTAATTTTAATGATAACACTTTTGGCTAATAATTCTATTAGAGAGTTTTTGGAAAGTATGATTAGAGTTATCTTACTTCTTAGCAAGATTTTCTTATATATTTAAGTAGAAAAGTAACATTTTAGAAACATTTTCTTAAGGCTAACAAAGTCTTTTTAAGAGGCTATTCATTTCTAGATATATTCTGAACACTTTTAAGTAGGAAAATAACATTTTTATTTCTAAGTGAATGTAGCCTCTTAGAGTAGCCCACTAGGGTTTTCTATAATTTTAGAATGTTTCTTCTTCGTTACAATTAGTAAGGAAATGATATTTTTGGAATATCTCTTCTTTTTAGGTAAGAGAATATTAACAATCTACATATTATGATGTTATGTAAAAAATCCAATTTCTTAGTTCTTTTTCTCTTCCTACTTCTTACAAGTTACTTGAAGAACTGTACTTGTATTGCTTCTGTAGCTTCCTGAGAAATTTGATCTCTTAAAAAGACAGACTCCTTTTTAAGAGGTTATTTATTTCTAGATATGTTCTTAACACTTTTAAGTTGGAAATTTAAGTAGAAAAGTAACATTTCTAAAATATTAAGATTTTTCTGTAAATTTAGAAAACCTATTCTTTATTACAAACTTTTTAGGCAGATACTTCTGAATATTATATTAAAAACTGATTTCCTAAGTTTCTTCCTTTAGACTATCTTCAATAAAAGTCATTCAAATAAACCTTCTTAGAGTACCCTTCTTCATAACTTCTTGAGAAGGGTAATTTCTTGGGGTTATAGGGATTTCTTAAGGAGTTATTTAATTTCTCAGATATATTTCTTAAAGACTTTAAAGATGAAATTCATATTTTAGGATTATCTTCTTTCTTCTAGGTAAAGAGAATATTAACAAGCTACATCTAAAAGATTACGGTTTGTCGAAGATTAAATTCCTTAGTTTTTTTTCTATTGTTATTTCCTTATAAATTTTTGGAGAATTTGTACTTTCCGTTATGTAGCTTTCTTGAAAAATGTGATTTCCTTAAGGAACAAACTTTTTTAAGAGGGTATCCAATTCTTAAATCTATTTTGTAAACCTTTAGGTAGGAAAACTTTTGACATAGCCTCATGGAATTTTCTTAGAGATATAGGCTTCTTTAAGAAGTTATAAAATTTCTTAGCGATATTTTTGGACATTCTTAAGTATAAATTCTTGAGTATGAGAATAATATTTTGATAAATTTTTGTTTTTTGAGTTTACCCACCTAGGGTTTTATATAAATTTATAACACCTATTTCTTTTTTGTAATCTATTCAGGTAAGTTTTCCTATTGTAGTATTCTTGTCTCATAGGTTTATTAGGGATGATAGTTTCTTAGAATAATTGCTTTTTATGAGTTATCAAATTTTTAGGTGATATTTTTGGGAGTTTTAGGATGGTATTTTCTTTGAACGATAGGACTTTTTCCTGGAAATATTTCTAAACACTTTTAGGCAGGCGAGTAATATTTTTGAAACATCTTCACAAGTTATTCATAAGGGTGATCTTAGAAAGATATGTAAAAAATACAATTTCCTAATTTCATTTATTCTATCTATATTTACTAAAAGTTATTTGGATAATCTCTTTGGTAGTGTTTGCGTTTACAACCTAGAGAAAGGTAATTTTTGGAGTGATAGGTATTTTTTAAAGAGTTATTGAATTCTTTGGTGATATTTTTACGCATTTAAACAGTAAAGTATTTTCGAAAAATCCCCAGTTTCTTATCACGACTTGTTTGACCAATTGTATTTGTGGTGCTCTTTTATATTACCCCTAAACAAAAAATCTTATTAGGGTTATTGAACTTTTTTAAGGATCATCCAATCTCTTAGATGTATTTATGAACATCTTAATTAGAAAATTAGTACTAAAACACCTTTACTAAAATGTTATTAAAGGCAAGGAAATGCTATCCTAGGAGAATAAAAAGAAGAGCAATAATATAACTTTTAATGGGAAGTAATTTCTTTGATTAGTGGATTTTTAAAGATTATTTTATTCCTTAGATGTATTTTTAAACACATTTAAAATTGATATTTTTTAGGGTTATCTTATTTCTTCTAGGGAAAGAGAATATTAACGAGATATATTTAAAAGTTGATGCTAAATCAAAAATTAAATCTCTCAGATCATATTTTTTTGTTTTTCTTAACACTTATTTGAGCAATTATTATTTTTGTCCTATTACCCCTTAAAGAAAGATAGTTCCTTTAAGCGAAGGCTTTTTTAAAGGTGGTATACAATTCTGAATAAAAAATAAAGTTATTATAATACCCGTGTATGTGTCATAGTAATTAAAAGAATGGTTCTCTGGGCATATAATCTTTTTGGGACTTCTTGTTTACAATCTTTTTCCAATTTTCAATAGAGGAAGATAGAAATATTGAAGGCCTTAAGGCTTCTATATGATCTTCACTTATTCTTTGATATTTTTTTATATGCTCTCTTGGTACAAAACTCCTCATTGACATCTTTCTAGTGAAATCATCAGGTAAGTTTCTGGCCTCGCAAGATAATGATTCTTCTATCTCTCTTATCATTTCTACCATTGTTTTAAACTTACTTGGTGATATCGATACTGCATTATCAGGTGAATCATCATTTTCATCTAACGTTAGATGTTTTTCTATTGCTTTTGCTCCCAAAGCAGCCATAGCTACTGGTAATGATAGAGTTTTCGTATGATCAGAAAAACCTACTCTTTTCTTGCTTTTGATACTCTCGAAAGTTTTTCTAAACTTTACAAACTCTTTTATTGATATATCATTTGGATAGGAAGGATATCTTGACACACAAAACATGACTATTGTCGGGTTGTTTTTTATTAGTTTCAAATACTTTTTTATCTCTTTAATTGTGCTAAAGCCTGTTGAGATTATGACAATCTTTTTAGTTCTCGATACTTTTTTTAGCAGTGGGACATAGCTAATGTCGGAACTAGCAATTTTGAATACGTTTGTTTGTAAACCTTCTAGAAAATTAAAACTTTCTAGGTCCAAAGGTGTTGCAAATGGCAATATACCTATACTTTTTGAGTAATCGAAAACTTCAGAATATTTATCAAAAGGTATGAATGCTCTCCTAAAGATATCTATTGGTATTTTCTCCGTTATTTCTTTTGGCAGATATACTGTATCGATAAAGAATAGTTTCTCAGAGAATATTTGAAACTTTACAGCATCAGCACCTGCTTCTTTTGCAGATTCAACAAGCTTAATTAATCTATCAAAGTTACCGTTATGATTTATTCCTACTTCAGCTATAACTAAAACTTTGGTCGTTGAAAAAATTTCTTCAATGTCTACCATATTTTTATTGTTAATAAAGATAATCATTTCTGGCAATATAGTTTATAATGCATATCGAAAATACATTTATACCTTACTCATTAGTTACTGGCTAGATACATTATTCCACTAAGTTTTATTACTAAAAATTAAACTCCTAAAAAGGTGAGATCTTCTATTGAAAAAGAACTACTCTCATTCTCTTAGGATAACATTTTTATATCTTTGATGGCTGTCTAAAAGAAGGATGCGTAAAAATGTACTCATACTTTTTTAGGTACTATTATTAAACTATACCTTAGCGATATTTTAAAATATCACTCCTAAGCTCATCTAATATAAAGGGTAAAATACAAGCAATCCGAGTAGAGGTTGTATCAAAAACATGCTTACACTTTTCTATTGATCATATGATCATAATAAATAACAAAAAAGCAAAAACCCCATTATCCAAAATAGAAAACATCTTTATTACTTCTATTAAACGTTAAAATTTAATCAAAACAGGAGTTAAGTTATCTATCATGAGTTTCTAAAAATTCACCTTAAGGTATTAAATCT
>JBKBIJ010000069.1:0-9807 GCA_046299455.1 Brevinematia bacterium
GTAACTTCTTGGATTGATTTCCCTTAACTAAGTCTTTATTACTACGTTTTCATTCCACGACTTCTGAATAGAGAAGTCACCCAATTTCTTAGTAGTATCTTTAAACCCTTCAATTAAAAAAGTGGGATTCTTTAGCTATACTCATTGTCTATTTTCCAAAGCACTTTCTAGTAATGCTTTGCTAATGATTAGCATGACAATTCCTAAAAGTTTAAACTCTACAGTTTTTAAGAAAGGTAGAAAACTATACATATCTATAAATGTACTTTTAGAAATTTATGTTAAAAATGTCGTTTACTAAATATCTTTTTTTACCTACCTTTCCAGGAAGAGTATAGATTCTTCTATGGTATTTTTGTTACATAACTTTCTTAAGAATATTAGTTTCTTAGAGTTATTTCTTTAGGATTTTCTATAAACTTAGAACACCTATTCTTGCTCACGACTTGTTCAGGCAGGTGTTCTTAGAAAGGTGTGTTAAAAATACAGTTTCCCCTTGCCAGTATCCTACGCAAATCTTTTTTTATATAATTGCTTACTAACTTTATATCCTAGGTTCTCTTGCGTTGAAGATAAAAAAGGTGTGTTGTACCTACTATACTTATAAAAAGTTTACGATTTCTTTTCTATTCTCTACATGAGCTAAATAGAAAAATAATATTTTTGAGATATCCTTACTTGCTGACTACCAAAAAAGCGTTGTTATTTATTTTTCTAGCTTTGTCTAATATTTTTGTAGCTTCTTCGTAAGAATAGAATTCTCCTATTCTTACCCTATAAACTTTCTTACCGCTAATTTCTGTTTCTTGTATGAAACCGTTAATACCTAGGGATTTTAGTTTGTTTAAAGTATTTTGTGCTATGTCTTTCCTTTCATTTGATGAAACTTGTATGAAATATTTTATTTTTGAGCTCTTATTATCTTGAGATTTATTCACTTCTTTTTTACCAGAAAGTTCTTTTTTGTCATCTTGTTTTATATTTTTATTGATTAATGAGTTTTTGGTGTTTTCCTGTGTATAAAGTGTTTTTGGGGTAACTTTGTCTTTTTTAGTGCTTGGTGTAACTTCTGGAGATGTTTTGATAAGCGGTTCTTCGTCTAAATCGATATTGATTTCATCTTGGTTGTTAACCAAGTCTATTTTAGTGTTTTCATTTTTAGATGAAGGTATGCCTATTATTTCTGAGTAGTTGTTTGATTGGTTATTAGTAATTTTTGTATCAAGTATGGCAGTATTTGGGGCTTTGGGAGTTCCTAAGAATTTACCAATCATATATCCAACAACAAAGTTAAATACTGAAAATAATACTGTTACTGCTACTACAACTGAAAGATTTAGGTTAGATGAGTTTTTTGGTTTACTTTGTTGATTATTTATTCTTACACCATATTCGTTGAAATCTTCCTTCTCGAAATTCATAACCTAGTTCCTCTTTAGGATTTTCGGAATTAGGTTGATTTTTTTTACTAAATTGTTGCATCATTGACTTTGAGGCATAGAAAATTTTTCAACTTGTTTGAGTATTAGCTTGGTTTTTATGGCTATATAGCAATATTTTTATGCTCCTTCTTTTTTTGGTCTATTGGAGACTATTTTGTATATGATTTTGGGGATATGTACATGAGCTGTTCAAAAATCTAATTTTGTAAATTTATTTCTTTCACTTATCTTTCCTAGAGGCTATTTGGATAGGTTCTTATATGGTGTTCATTTTCAATAATTCCTAGAGAGAAGTATTTTCTTGAAGTGAAACATCCTTTTCAAGAAATTATCAAATTTCTCAGCAATATTTTCATACCTTTTAGTAAAAAGCATTATTTTTGGGAACATCTTCAAGGATATATAACTAAACAAAGAAGGATAATAAGGAAAATAATATACTGTTAAGGCAGGTGCTTTTGTGGTATTTTTGGGTTATAATTTCTAAGGAGATGTAGTTTCTTTGATTGTAAGATTTTTAAAGGGTTATGTAATTTCTTAATATTTTTGAACATCTTTGAACAGGAAATGATATTTATGGAATATTCTAATTTGAGTTTGTTTTGTGTAATTGTATATGGTTTTATCAACTTAGAGGGTTTTAGTACAGAGTTATTTTTATTAGTAAGATAATTAGGTAGCTTTAAATGTAAAAATTCAATTTGCTAAGGATATTAGCAAAATCTTTTATGGTATTATGATCTTTTATGTTCTGGATTTTAGTTTTTGAAAGCTTACCTATAGCAACATTTTCTTGGATTTTAAAAGATGATGAAAGGTAGTAGACTATTGATAGATCAAATATATCTATCTTGTCCAGTGGGATTAAATAAGAGTTACCTTTAAATACTTTCATGTTTCTGCACGTTTTACGTATGGGTAGGTTTAAGTGTATTATTGAATCTCCGAAGATGTTGTTAGTGATTGATACGATATCTTTCTTCATGAGAATTTTGAAAAACTTTAGATCACTAGAGATTAGGTTTTTATAGTTTTGTAAGTAATATTCTAGGTTTTCTGTGTTTAGATTGTTGTGGATTTTTGAAAAGTAGAAAAATGAAATGGTAAAGGTGTCCAAAAAATCTAGGGTATTTTCCTTAAGAAATTTCTTTACTAGTTTTATAGGAGATTCTTCATGCAAAGATTTATTTTTAGGGTTTAGAATTTGGGAAGTTCTTTTTATGATTTCCTCAGAGTATGATGAGTTCAATTTATGAGTATAGGGGTTACTTTTTTGATTTATAAATAGTGAAGTCAGATCTGAAAGAAATTTTATTTGTTTGATTGTGGTTTTTTTTGGTAGTGTAGTGATAGTATTTTCGTATATCCAGATTTTGGTTCCTTTGATTTCTGCTTCGAAAGAGTTTGAAACTTTTTTTTTGAATATTGAAAAATTAGGATATATCTTTGTATTTGTTTCTGGTAGATATATTATGTGACTAGCCATATATTTTTACTTCTTGGGATTTCTTATTGTACCTTATATTTTGAATATAAGACTGTGTATTTTGTATAATTTATACATGTCAAAAAATTTAAATAGAGGTAAGAAAGAAAAGGATGTTTACTTTGATCTTGAGGAAATTAAGGATAAAATACTTTTGCCTAAAATTTCAAAAATACTTTGCGATATGGGGTATGATCTTGTGAATCTGGAAATTAAGAAAGGTAGAACTATAAACCTTGAAATAGAGATATATTCAAAGAACAGGAGTATTTCGCTTAAAGATTGTGAAAAAGTTTCAAATGTTATTTCGAGGATTTTAGATATAGAGGATCCAATACCGTTGAGTTATAACTTAGTAGTAAGTTCTCCAGGGGTAAATAGAAAGTTGAAGAGTTTAAGAGAGTATGAAATTTTTTCTGGTTGTGAAGTTGAGGTTAAGATTAATAACTTTGAGAGTTATAATTTGAAGAAGGATTTAAATATTGGTGTGTTGGTAGGTGTTGATGGGGATATTATAAAATTTAATATAGATGATAGAGAAGTTTGGGTTGATGTTTCAGACATAGCTTATACTAAACTTTACTTTGATGTTTCAAGGTATTTTGGAGGTATGTAGTATATGATTTTGCTTGATATAAAGAAAATAGTTCAAGAGATGGATCTTCCAGAGGATATAGTTCATAAGATGTTACAGAATGCGTTTTTGGCAGGATATAAAAGAGAATATGGTAAAAATTACGATAATATGGTTTTTAGAATAACTGATGATGGGAAAAAAGCAGAGATACTTTCTGTCAAAACAGTGGTTGAGAAAGTTGTGGATCCTGTATTGGAGATTTCTCTAGAGGAAGCTAGGAAAATATCCAAGAATGCAAAGATTGGGGATAAAATAGAGGTATTTTTATCACCTGAGAATTTTAGTAGGCAGGCGGTTGAAGTTATAAAAAATACATTTCTTTCTATGAAGATGGAAATTGAGAGGGACAAAGTTGCTTCAATATTTAGAAACAAGATAGGTGATATATTAGTTTGTAGGATAAGTAATATGAAAGGTAGGGGAATAGATGTAATAGTTGATATGGGGAATTTAAAAATTGATGGATTTATTCCACCTGAGCACCTTATGCCTGAGGACCATAAACTATTTAAGCCAGGAGATAATATAAAAGCTGTGCTTATAGATATAGTTAATCCTCAAGAAGGTCAAGAAGTTATCAGCAGAAAAAGTACTCGTAAGGAATCCAAGCTTATACTATCTAGAACGGTACCAGAATTTATTAAAAAGCTGTTTTTTAACAGTATTCCGGAGGTAAACAAAGGAGTAGTTGAGATAAAAGCAGTTGGTAGAATAGCTGGAGAAAGAACAAAAGTGGCAGTTTATTCAAACTTTCCAGGTATCGATCCTGTTGGTGCATGTATAGGTATAGGGGGTAGTAGGATAATAAGTGTTTCTAAAGAAGTAAGTGGTGAGAAAATAGATGTTGTGCTTTGGAGTGACGATATATCGGAATTTGTAAGGAATGTATTTGGTAAAGATGCTGTCCATTCAGTCGAAATGAGAGAAGGTGAAGTGTTAATAAAAATATTTGAATCGCATCTCAGTGTTTTAGGTAAGAATTCAATAAATGTCAAACTACTTTCTCAGATGATTAATAAAGATGTGAAAGTAATGTTAATGCCAGAAGAACAGTCGCGTGAAGTGTTTATAGAAGAGGAAGAAGTCAATGAAAATACATATGTAGATTACTTGCCTTTTGATAAAGAAGTTTTAGATAAATTGAAACAAAAAAATATAAAAACTATTGGAAATCTTTTAGAGAATATAGATTCGCTTAAGTCCCTAGGGTTTTCTTCTAGGGAAATATCTCATATAACAAGTATAATAAATGAGTATATTGAAGTGGAGGTTGAGGAGGAGTAAGTGTGGAAAAAAAGAAGATAAAAATAAAAATAAAGAAAAAGGTTACTCAGGATAATATTAAGCAGGATGAGGAATTAGAAAGTACAATAGGTGAAGTTTTGGCTAGTGAAGAAATTAAAAAAGAAGAAATCAGAAAAGAAGATAAAAGTATTAGTGATCAGATAAAAAAAGAGGGTGTTGAATTTAAGAGGGGTTATAGAGATAAAGGAAATTGGAGAAGCGAAGGGTATAGATATAGAGAAAAAGTTGAAGAGAGAGAAAAACAAAAAGGAAAAATGTTCCAAGATAGGTATAGTGGAAAGGAAAGATATAACAGAGATCTAAAGAAAAGTGGTGATAGACAAAGTGGATATCAGAAAACACCTAGTAGGTTTACCCTGAGAGATAAACTAAAACCTCCTCAGACAGCACAAAAACCAAAACCTCCTGGAATTACATTTACTCCAAAGAAGCAAATATTTAGATCTAGGAAAGATTCTAATGTTGAAGTAGAAGTATTTGAAGAATCTTTTGAATCAAAGTTAGAAGCTGAGTTTTTAAGAAAGCAAAAGGAAAAAAGTTATGCGGTTCCTCAAGAAATAGAGATATATGATGTTATAACAGTTGGAGATTTAGCTAAAAGGATGAATGTAAAATCATCCGATCTTATAGAGGTACTTAATAAATTAGGCCTAAACGTAACTATAAACGACAAGATAGATTCTGATACAGCAACTATTGTTGCTGAAGAATTTGGAACTAAGGTTAAAGTTAAATCGGTTTTCGATGAGATAAATGTAGAGGAAGAACCAGATGATGAAAATTATGTAAGTGAAAGAGCACCTGTTGTAACGGTGATGGGTCATGTAGATCATGGTAAGACTACGTTGTTAGATGCTATAAGAAATACGAGAGTTGCTCAAAGTGAATCTGGTGGAATAACTCAGCATATAGGTGCATCTGTTGTAGAGGTAAACGGTAAGAAAATAACTTTTATAGATACACCGGGACATGAAGCATTCACAGCTATGAGGGCTAAAGGTGCAAAGATTACGGATATTGTTATTCTGGTTGTTGCTGCTGATGATGGAGTGAAAGAACAAACTCTGGAGGCTTTAAATCATGCAAAAGATGCGAATGTTCCCATTATTGTTGCAATAAATAAGATTGACGTTCCTGGAGCTAATCCTGATAGAGTGAAGAACCAACTAAGTGAGTTAGGTTTAATACCTGAAGAGTGGGGTGGGGATACGATGTATGTTGAGGTTTCTGCTATTAAGAAAATTAATATTGATAAGCTTCTTGAAACGATATTGTTACAAGCTGAGCTAATGGAACTAAAAGCAGATTATCATAAAAAGGGAATTGGTTTTGTTATAGAAAGTAAGGTAGAACAAGGAAGAGGTATAGTGTTTACAGTAATAGTTAAGAATGGAGTTGTTAAGCTTGGAGATAACTTTTTGGTTGGTACTACAAGTGGTAAGGTTAGAGCGATTTTTGATGATAGAGGTAATAAGATAGATAAAATATTGCCAGGTTTACCTGGAGAAATAGTTGGTGCTGATGAATTGCCTAATGCAGGAGATAAACTTAATGTCGTTGATTCTGAGGAAATAGCAAGAGAGATAGCAGAAAAAAGAAAGTATTATTCGAAAATAGAAGGTATAAAAAGCTTGAAGGTTAAAGACTTCTTTGAGGAGAAAAAAGAACTGAAGTATATAGTTAAGACGGATGTTTTTGGTAGCGCTGAAGCTATAAAGTATTCTCTTGAAAAATTGTCTAACGAAGAGATTTCGGTTAGGGTTATACATTGGGGGGTCGGTCAAGTAAACGAGAGCGATGTTATGCTTGCATCTGCAGGAAAAGCATCGATAATTGCTTTCAGAACAAAGGTAGGAGCAAAGGCATCGGAGATAGCTGAGAGAGAAAAAGTTAAAGTAAAAAAATACAATATAATCTATGAAATGATAGAAGATGTTAAAAAGGAGATGAAAGGACTTAAGGAAGTGGTTTTCGTTGAAAAGGTCTTAGGTGTAGCAGAGGTGAGGAAGGTTTTCAGAATAAGTTCAGTTGGAAATGTTGCTGGGTGCTATGTTAAAACCGGTGTTATACAGAAAAAATCAAAAGTAAGGATATATAGAGATAATGTATTAGTTTTTGATGGAGAGATATTATCACTCAAACATCTAAAAGATGACGTTAGTGAAATAAAGGAAGGCTTCGAGTGTGGTATTTCTTTTAAGAACTTTAACGATATAAAAGAAGGAGATATAGTAGAATGTTATACACTCGTGGAGCAACAGTGAGTGTTTATTTTTTATTGATTTTTATTAAATTTTTATAAATATTGTAGTGTTTCAGTTAGGAGGTAATGCATGATAGGAACTAAGGTGGATATTTCTCATCTTAAAGAATTAGCTCGTGATATGAGAAGGAAAATACTTATAATGACACATGAAGTGAATAGTGGTCATCCTGGTGGATCGATGTCTTTGGTTGAAATAATGTTATCTCTTTACTTCTACAAGATAAGATATGATGTAAATAATCCTCTTTGGGATGATAGAGATAGGGTTGTAATTTCGAAAGGGCATGCGACTCCTGTAGTTTATCTTACATTGGCAAAAGCTGGTTTTTTTAGTGAAGATGACCTTATGAAAGGTTTTAGGAGATTTGGATCTATTTTTCAGGGACATGTGTATGTTGGGGTACCAGGAATAGAGTTTAATACTGGTTCTTTGGGACAAGGTTTGTCTGTAGGTATAGGTATGGCTTTATCTTCGAGATATAAGAGAAAGGATTTTAATGTGTATGTTATACTTGGTGATGGAGAAATACAGGAAGGAAGTGTATGGGAGGCTGCTATGTTTGCTTCTCATCATAAGATTGACAATTTGTGTGCTATTATAGATTACAACAAAGTTCAAGAAAATGGTTTTGTCAACGAAATACTTAGTATCGAACCACTCAAAGACAGATGGAATGCTTTTGGTTGGAATTATATAGAAATAGATGGACACGATTTTAATGAAATATTTGATGCCTTAGATGGTTTTACTAATGCTAAAGGTCAAGGTAGACCTACGGTTATTGTTGCTAATACTGTAAAGGGTAAGGGGGTTTCATTTATGGAATACAATCATTCTTATCATGGAAGAGCTCTTAATAAAGAAGAACTTGAAAAAGCATTATTAGAATTAACAGGAGACGAATGATGATCCAAGCTAAACCAACTAGAGATGGGTTTGGTGAAGAGCTTGTAGAGCTAGGTTATGAGAATGATAGAGTAGTCGCTCTCTCTGCTGATCTTGAAGATTCTGTTAGATCCGAGTACTTCAAGTTTAAGTTTCCGGAAAGGTTCTATAATGTGGGAATAGCTGAGCAAAATATGGTTGGTATTGCTGCAGGTTTGGCCAAGGAAGGTTTTATTCCGTTTGTAACTTCTTTTGCAGTTTTCCTTACGAACAGAGCTTACGATTTTATAAGAATATCGGTTTGTTATAATAATCTTAATGTTAAGTTTTGTGCATCACATGCTGGAGTAACGGTAGGTGAAGATGGCGCAACTGCACAATCTTTAGAAGATATAGCAATAATGTCAGTCTTGCCTAATATGAGAGTGGTTTGTCCTGTAGATTACTTTGAGGCAAAAAAAATAACAAGGTTTATTTCGAGTGAGTATGGTCCATTTTATATGAGGTTAGGTAGAGCACCTTATCCAATACTTACAACAGAATCAGATAAGTTTGAGTTTGGTAAAGGTAAGATATTTGTTGATGGTGAGGATTTGACAATAATATCATATGGTATAACTGTTTCGGAAAGTTTAAAGGCAGCAGAAGAGCTTAGGAAAGAGGGTATATTTGTAAGAGTTGTAAATATGAGTACTATAAAGCCCTTCGATGAAGAATTGGTGATTGATTCTGCAGAGAAAACTGGTGCTATATTGGTTGTAGAAGAACACGAAATGATAGGAGGGCTTGGAAGTATGATATCAAGATTTCTTGCTACTAGGAAACTTGTACCTATGGAATTTATTGCCATCAATGACGCTTTTGGTATATCTGGTAAACCCTATGAGCTTTTAGAATACTTTGGATTGGATTATAAAAACATATGTAGAACTGCTAAGAAGTTATTGAAGAGAAAAAAAATTTAATTCCTTTCATAAGAAAAGTAGTCTACTATTATTTCTCTACTAAGGTAGAATACTTCGTTGGCTACTGGATACCCATTAATGCTAATGCTTGCTTCATTTATGCTACTGTCTAAATTGATGTTTGTTATCAATTTGTTGTTAAAGTATACCTTAACGGAGTTTCTTAGCATTTCTATTGTCATTAAAACCCATGTGTTTTGAAATTCGTTGGAGATGGAATATCTCAAATTTAAAGAAGGTGATAAAGCTTCAAATTCGACTATATTTGTATTTTGTATCTCATTAAAGTGATACCTCAATGATAGGGTTATGTTCCATGTTTGATTGAATAGTTCTATCTCGGTAGCTACGTTTGTATTTGTATTTAGTACATAGATAGAAAATTTACCGTTTCTAAAGTTTTTTGAAGATTTTATTCCTCCTCCCTCTAGGGAATTACCGGGTATATTTATTATTAGGTTTCCGTTTGATATGGAGGTATTTTTTTCACTTAACTTAGAAGAGTACTTGAAAGTATCATTGATTTTTAGCCATATTTCAGAATTCAATGTATCAAAATCATCAAATAGAAAATCTCTATCAAATAAGTTTGTATTGTTAACTATAGGATTGCATGAAATTAGTATGAATATAAAGATAAAAGTAAAAAACTTGTACATAGCAATAATATAATTTATATCATTCGTACTTTCAATTAAAAAATACTTTGTATGCTCGTTGGTTTCTAGAAACTGTTGCCGAACTGTGGTTTCAATTTTGAAATGTCACACATAATTACTATTTTAAGATGTCACATATATAATAGTCTTCTTCTTAAGAA